>NZ_JBIWYK010000322.1:0-3732 GCF_044752385.1 Allobosea sp. CER48
GACCAGTCTCCCAGCGTTGCCTGGACCACTGCGAGCGCGGCGACCGCCGCGGTGTCGGCGCGCAGGATGCGCGGCCCGAGCGAGATCGGCATCGTATTGGCGCGCGCCCGGATCAACTGCCGCTCGGCCTCGTCGAAGCCGCCCTCCGGCCCGATCAGGACAGCGAGCGGGGCCGGCGCCCGCGCGGCCAGCGCCGCGACGGGGCTCGCCTCCTCGGCCCCCTCGTCGCAAAAGATCAGCAGGCGATCAGGCGCAAGGCCGGAGAGCGCCGATTCCAGCGACTTCTCCTCCCGGATCGCGGGCAGGCCGAGGATGCCGCATTGCTCCGCAGCCTCGACGGCGTTGGCGCGCATACGATCGAGATTGAGCCGCGAGACCTGCGTGCGCCGCGTGAGCACGGGCTGCAGAACGCCGGCCCCCATCTCGACGGCCTTCTGCGCCATGTAGTCGAGCCGCGCGTGCTTCAGTGGCGCGAAGAGATAATGCAGATCGCTCTCCGGCGGCTGCGGCCTGACCTGCCGGACAAGCGAGAGCGTCGCCTGCTTGCGCCCCTCCGGCACGAGGCTCGCCAGCCACTCGCCGTCGCGCCCGTTGAAGACGAGTACGACGTCGCCGGCCTTGAACCGCAGGACGTTGAGGAGATAATTCGCCTGCTCCCGCTCCAGCGGAACTGCGACCCCGGCCGAGAACGAGAGGTCCAGGAACAGCCGGTGGCGGGCGAAATCGGGTACGGACATGTGGGCAGGCGCCTCCGCGGCGGATCTTGACGGTTGAGCGTGGCAGGAAAAACGCCACAATCTTGCACTAGCAGCGAGCAGCTCCCGACATACGAAGAGTAGACTCGCAAGGGTCGTTCGCGTTAACAGCGCCTGCTGTTAAGGACATATTTAAGGATCGGCCAGATCGGCCGGCAAGCTGGAGAGGGACATCATGCGGCGCGGGTTGGCATCTGGTGTGGTTGCGACCATCGGGCTTGCCCTGGCATCTGTCATGTCTGCCGCGCCGGCCCAGGCTCAAGCCCCGGTTTCCGGCTGCGAACAGATCCAGAAGCTGCTTGCCGAGCGCCAGTCGATCGTCGCCCGGCTTCAGGCCTCGCAGAAGGCCAAGAAGAAGATGACCCCGCAGGACGCCTGCAGCACCTTCGGGCGCCTCGTCAACAATGGCGAAGCCGCGCTCAAGTTCGCTGCCGCCAACCAGGACTGGTGCCAGATTCCCGGCGCGTTCATCGACGGCATGAAGGCGGACAACCAGAAGGTCGTCACCTACCGCACCCAGGCCTGCAACGCGGTGAAGCAGCAGGCGGCGATGCAGCGGCGGGCCCAGCAGCAGGCGCAGGGCGCGAACCCGTTCGGTGGCGCCGATTCGATCACGAGCGGCGCCGGCGGCGGCATGCGCGTTCCGCAAGGCGCCCTCTGACCGGCGAGTTCGGCCATGCCGGAGCCGGCACCGCTCCACGCCACCTCCGGATCTGACGGCGTCCTTCCCGACGCGCTCAAGGGCCATTGGGTCGATACCCGCGCGCCGCGGGCGGCCCGCCCGTTCCTGAAGCTCGCCCGCATCGAGCGCCCGATCGGCTGGTGGCTGCTGCTGCTGCCCTGCTGGTGGGCGGCCGGGCTGGCCGCGATCGCCGCGGGCAGGCCCTATCCCGATCCCTGGCACTGCCTGCTCTTCCTGATCGGCGCGATCCTGATGCGCGGCGCGGGCTGCACCTTCAACGACATCATCGACCGCAAGCTCGACGCCGAGGTGGCGCGGACCCGCGGTCGCCCGCTGCCCTCGGGCCAGGTGACCGCCAGGGCGGCCGCCCTGTTCATGGTCGCGCAATCGCTCGGCGGGCTCGTCGTGCTCCTGCAATTCAACCGCTTCACGATCCTGCTAGGCATCGCCTCGCTCGCCATCGTCGCGGTCTACCCGTTCATGAAGCGGATCACGAACATGCCCCAGTTCGTGCTCGGGCTCGCCTTCTCCTGGGGCGGGCTCATGGGCTGGAGCGCCGTGTTCGGGCGGCTCGATCCGCCGGCCTATCTGATCTATGCGGCGGCGATCGCCTGGACGGTCGGCTACGACACGATCTACGCGATGCAGGATATCGAGGACGACGTCATCGCCGGCATCAAGTCGAGCGCACGCTATTTCGGCGATCACACGCGCGAGGCGGTGGCGATCTGCTTCGGCCTGGCGACGACCTTGACGGCGATCGCGATCTGGCTCGTCGGCGGGGGTATCTTCGCCTGGCTGGGTCTTGCCGCCTTCGCCGGCCATCTCGGCCGGCAGGTGACACGCATCACCGGCGCGAGCGCGCCGGAAGCGCTGGTGCTGTTCCGCTCGAACCGCAATGCCGGGCTGGTGCTCGCCGCCGGGCTCGCGCTCGACACGATCGGGCGGTCGCTGCTGAGCTAATCGGTCAGCTTGTCGCCGGAGACCATGACCGGCAGTTCCGCGACGCGACCGGTCTTGCGTCGGGTCAGGAAGCGCGGACGTCGGCCATTGAGCAGGCCATGACGGCGCCGGATGCGCACCGGCCCGAGCGCCACGCGGCCGATCTGCGGGAAAGGCTCGCTCACCGCACCATCGGCGGTCTCGAGCAGCAGCGGCAGGCCGCTCGCCCGGCCGAAATCGCGCCAGAGCGCGACGGCGTCGCTCTCGTCCGCCGTGGCCACGACGACGGATCTGCCGTCACCCGCGGTCAGGGCCAGTTCGAAGCGGTCGTCATCGCCCGTGGGGTTGGCCAGACGCAGCGCCACACCCCGCCAGCTGGCAGTGCCGCGCAGGATGCGCACCGAGCCGACCCGCTCGATCGCGGGCGCCGCCGGCCGCGCCGGCATCGGATTTCTGGAAACGATCGCTGTGGTGGTCGACTCGCCGGGAAGATGCGGCACAAAGCCACCCTCCCCGGCGGCCGGCGTGACGCTGGCCATCGGTTATAACGCCTCTCTCAATCCCTGCTGCAGCGGAGCCCTCTGTCGAATGCGGGGCTCTCGTGCTTGCCATGTGAGGATGTGCCGCAGCCGTGTCCGAGCGCTTAAGGGGTTCGGTTAAAGGATGGTGTTTCGGCCGTTCCAGAGGTTCGAAAGCGCGGTTTCGGGGCGGATGCTTGACGGAATCTTTCGATATCCCGCCGCATTTTCGGCTTGAAACGGCGCGCCCTGCGGCCGATACGGAGGCATGCACGCCATGACGCCCCCGACCGCGACCGAGCTGATGAAGGCGGTCTGCGACAGCTGTCTTGAAGCCGGAATCCTCGCACTCGACCTCTTTCGCCCCGGCGCGCAGACGGCGGCGCGCACCTGGGCCAAGAGCGGCGGCTCCCCGGTGACGGAGGCCGATATCGGCGTCGACACCTTCCTGCGCATCCGCCTTTCGGCCCTGCTGCCGGAGGCCGCCTGGCTCTCGGAGGAAACGGTCGACGATGCGCAACGCCTGACGCACCGTTTCGTCTGGGTGGTCGATCCCATCGACGGCACCCGCGCCTATATGAGCGGCTCGCCGGACTGGGCCGTCTGCGTCGCCCTGCTCGATGCCGGCCAGCCAGTGCTCGGCGTCGTACACGCCCCCGCCTGCAATGCCACATACACCGCGCTGAGCGGCGGCGGCGCCCGGCGCAACGGCGAGCCGATCCGCGCCTCTCAGGCGGCGAGCCTCGCCGGCACGCGCATCGCCGGGCCCAAGCCTATGCTCGACGCGCTCGCCCAGACCGAGCAGTTCGAGGCCGTCCCCAAAATTCCTTCGCTG
>NZ_JBIWYK010000323.1:0-3727 GCF_044752385.1 Allobosea sp. CER48
CCGTTGGGCCGGCCGGTTGCAGGCCGTCCCGAACACCGGCTCCCGGTCACAAGACATCCTGGCTCGATGCCGATGGCGCCGCACCGGCACTGCAATCCGCGGGAGCAGGCGCCGAGGTCATCCGGACGCCACCGGAGCGCCGCAAGCCGCTCCCCAAGCCCGTCCCTCGCAGGCTTTGAGCTCTTGCGGAAAACGCAGCACGCTAACAAAGTTGTTAACGACGGTGAGGTACTCTTCCCGCCGGGTTTCTGATGCCTACATCGAGTGGGTGCGTCCACTCCCGGAGTTTGTCGCCATGATGTCGATCAAGCGTGTTGCCACCGTCCTCACCATCGCCATGGCGGCATCGACCGTCCTGGCCACGATCGCGGAAGCCCAGAGCCGGCGCGGCCCGCTGCGCGTCATCGTTCAGAAGCGCAGCTATTTCGATGCCGGCAACGTCGTCCCGGTCGGTTCGCTGAACCGCTATGCCAGCCAGCACAGCTATGCTTCCCCGGTCTATGCCAGCACTGGCGAACTCTACGGCGAAGGCACGCTCCCTGCCCGGATCGGCGCGGGCGCGAACCCGTTCGCCAACACCTTCTCGACGCCGCGGTTCTGAGCGGCCGGCGCAGTATCGATCTTTGCAGCCAACGACCCGGGGCGCGCTTGGCGGGACCCGGGTTTTGCTTGCCCTGTTACGGCAAGGCCTTGAGGTAGCGCACCGGGCGCCCCGGTGCAGCGGCATTGGCAGCGTGCACGATCGCGTTCGCGTCGATGCCGAAGTGGCGGTAGAGGTCGGCGACGGTGCCGGTCTGCCCGAAATGCTCGACGCCGAGCGCCTTCTGCCTGTGGCCATGGACGCTGCCCAGCCAGGCGAGCGTCGCCGGGTGCCCGTCGAGCACCGAAACGATCCCGCAATCGCGTGAGAGCTCGCCGAGCAGCCGCTCGATATGGCTGCTGGCTGCATGGTTGCCGCGCTGGCGTGCCCGCTCGGCGGCCTGCCAGCCCGCATTGAGCCGGTCGGCCGAGGTGATGGCGAGAAGGCCGACATCGCGCCGATCCTCGCCCAGAAGCCCCACCGCCTCGATCGCTTCGGGTGCCACGGCTCCGGTATAGGCGATCACGACCGAGGCATTCGGGCCGGGCTTCCGCAACCAGTAGGCACCGTCGATGATGTCGCGTTCGAGCTCGGGCGTCATGGCCCGGCCGGGCTGCTCGACCTGCCGCGTCGAGAGGCGCAGATAGACCGAACCGCCGGTCTCGTCGCGCAGCCAGGTCCGCTCGTCGGGATCGCCCTCGCCGTCGCGCTGCATGTAGTCGAAGGACCAGCGCATCATCACGGCGAGCTCGTCGACGAAGGCAGGCTCGAAGGCACAGAGCCCGTCCTGGCTCATGCCGATCAGCGGCGTCGCGATCGACTGGTGGGCGCCACCCTCCGGCGCCAGCGTCACGCCCGACGGCGTCGCCACCAGCATGAAGCGCGCATCCTGGTAGCAGGCGTAGTTCAGCGCATCGAGGCCGCGCGAGATGAAGGGGTCGTAGAGCGTACCGATCGGGATCAGACGCTCGCCGAAGATCGAATGCGACAGCCCGAGCGCCGACAGGTTGATGAACAGGTTCATCTCGGCGATGCCGAGTTCGATATGCTGGCCCTTCGGCGAGAATTCCCACTTCTGCATCGAGGGTATGCGCTCGTCCTTGAAGGTGTCGGCCATCGAGGCCCGGGCGAACAGGCCGCGGCGGTTCACCCAGGGACCGAGATTGGTCGAGACGGTAACGTCAGGCGCCGTCGTGACGATGCGCTCGGCCAGCGCGCCGCCGCCCTTGGCCAGTTCGTCCAGCACCTTGCCGAAGCCCATCTGGGTGGACATCGACGGCTGGATGCCGGCCTCCAGCTTCGCCGGCACCGGCAGTTTGGCCGCCGAGAAGCGCCGACGCCCCTGCGAGAAGAACGGCACCTTGTCGAGGAAGCCCTGGATCTCGCTCTCGGGCAGGCCGAGCCCCTCGAACAGGTCCCATTCATGGCCGGGCCGGATATTGTTGGCCTTGCGGAAGCCGTCGAGCTGCTCCCTGGTCATCAGCCCGGCATGGTTGTCCTTGTGCCCGGCGATCGGCAGGCCGAAGCCCTTCACGGTATAGGCGAGGAAGCAGACCGGCCGATCATGGTCGATGCTCTCGAAGGCTTCGAGGATCGACGGCAGGTCGTGGCCGCCGAGATTGCACATCAGCCTGGAAAGCTCGGCGTCGGAGCGGCTCTCGATCAGCTTCGTCACCGGGCCCTGGTCGCCGAGATCGTCCATCAGGCGCTTGCGCCAGGCCGCGCCGCCCTGGAAGGTCAGCGCCGAATAGAGCTGGTTCGGGCAGGAATCGATCCAGGCCTTCAGCCGCTCGCCGCCTTTCTCCTTGAAAGCGGCCTGCTGCAGAGAGCCGTATTTCAGCGTCACGACATCCCAGCCGAAATTGCGGAACATCGTCTCGAAGCGGTCGTACAATCCCTCGCGAATGACGGCGTCGAGCGACTGGCGGTTGTAGTCGATGATCCACCACGTATTGCGGACACCGTGCTTCCAGCCCTCCATCAGGGCCTCGAAGATGTTGCCTTCGTCGAGCTCGGCGTCGCCGATGAGCGAAACCATGCGGCCTTCCGGGCGGTCCTTCGCCCAGCCATGCGCCTTCACGTAATCCTGCGTCAGCGAGGAGAAGAGCGTCTGCGCGACACCGAGGCCGACCGAGCCCGTCGAGAAGTCGACATCGTCGATGTCCTTCGTCCGGGACGGATAGCTCTGCGCGCCCTTGTAGCCCCGAAAATTCTCGAGCTTCTCGCGCGTCTGCAGGCCCATCAGATAGTTGATGGCGTGGAAGATCGGCGAGGCGTGCGGCTTCACCGCGACGCGGTCCTGCGGCTTGAGGGCGGCCATGTAGAGCGCCGTCATGATCGTGGCGAGCGAGGCCGAGGAGGCCTGGTGCCCGCCCACCTTCATGCCGTCCTCGTTCGGCCGGATGTGGTTGGCGTTGTGGATCGTCCACGAGGCCAGCCAGAGGATCTTCCTCTCCAGTTCGGCCAGAAACGGCAGGCGCGGATCGTTTGTCATCGTTTTTGGCCCGAACTCCCCAGTGCCTCCGATCATGCACGGAAGCACTGGCAGAACGAGCCAAATTTCTGTGCCCTGGCGGGATGCTTTGGCGACTTCCGCTACGACACGGATGCTCGCAGGCGAAAATCGCCAAACGCTGCCCTTGCAGCGGAATTGCCGGCTACTTGTCGATCTGGGCGATGCGGTCGAAGGCAGCGCCGAAGCCGGTCAGCGAGACGTTGAAGGACACCGGTTCGTTGTTCGACAGGTTGAGCGCCGCCACCGTCAGTGCCTTTCCGGCCTTCATCGCGTCGGTCGCAACCGTCGGGAACGAGATCGGCAGCAGGCAGCCCTGCGCCATGCAGGTCGAGAAGCGCAGGCCTTGCCCGAGATCCTTGTCATCGAGCCGCAGCACCGCGCCGTTCTCCAGCTTCATGCCGAAGGGGAACAGGATCGTGCCCTCGGCCCGGCCGTCCTTCGGCGTGCGCAGCTCGATGGCAAAGACCCGCTGGCCCGTCTGGCTGTTGCCCTGGGATTGCAGGAGGACGCAGAGCCGCTGGCCGGCATTGATCCGGCAATCGACCGTCCAGTCGCCATAGGTCTCGTTGATCGCGGTGGCGCCGTTCGGCAGCGCCGCGGCCTGAGCCGCCGGCTGGCCGACGCTCGGCGCG
>NZ_JBIWYK010000324.1:0-3724 GCF_044752385.1 Allobosea sp. CER48
CTTCTCTCCTGTGGAATGAGCTTGTCCTCCGCCCCCTTTCCGCCCGCGCCCGACGACGTCGTCGCCGAGATCGAGCGGCCGTTCAGCCTGTACCAGCCGGCTCTGCAGGTCGTGCCGGTGGCCGTCGACGTGCCGCATGCGGGCCGCTGCTACCCGCGGGGGTTCGTCGAGGCGGCGCGGCTGCCGCTGCGCAGCCTCAGGCGCTCGGAGGACGCCTTCGTCGACCGGCTGTTCGGGCACAGCGTGGCGCTCGGCGCGCCGCTCCTGGTGGCGGAGTTTCCGCGCGCCTATCTCGACGTCAATCGCGAGCCCTATGAACTCGACCCGCGCATGTTCGAAGGGCGGGTTCCGCCCTTCGCCAACACACGCTCGATGCGCGTCGCCGGGGGGCTCGGCACCATTCCCCGCATCGTCGGCGACGCCCAGGAGATCTATTTCGGGCGCATTCCGATCGCCGAGGGGCTCGCTCGAATCGACGACCTCTACCGGCCGTATCACGCCGCCCTGCGCGGACTGATCCAGCGGACGCAGGGCGTGTTCGGCACCTGCATCCTGGTTGATGCCCATTCGATGCCCTCGGCCGGGCTCGACCGGGACGGGCTGACGAAATCCGACATCATTATCGGTGACCGCTTCGGCACCAGCGCCGCCGGCTACATCATCGACATTGCCGAGCAGGCTTTTACGCGGCTCGGCTTCAGTGTCACGCGCAACCGGCCCTATGCGGGCGGCTTCATCACCGAACATTACGGCGCTCCCGCTTCCGGGGTCCATGCGCTGCAGATCGAGGTGAACCGCGCGCTCTACATGAACGAGGCGACGCTGGAGCCGCATGCCGGCTTCGGCGGGGTCGAGCAGGCGATATCGAGCGCGATGGCCGACTGCTTCGCGCGCTGGAGCGGGTGGCTCGACGACTGGCGCGAGGCGGCGGAGTAGCGGGGCTATGGGGGGCGGCCTCGGCGCGGAATAAGCGGCGTCGGCGAAAAAAAGGGCCGCACACTGGCGTGGCGGCCCAAGTCTAGGGAGGAAACGCCCAAGGAGGGCAATGAAGGTTTGAGATCATCTCCCCTTCGCAGTGCACAATATGAGGGTGCGCTGCAAAACGCAAGCGAAATCGCATGAAATCGCAGGTGTCATGCATCTGTTGCATGACGATGGCCTGGTTTTCGGGATTTTTCCCGATTTTCAGCAATCCGGCCTGTTTCGGAACTCGTAGTCCAAGGCATTGATGCTGCGGAGCAGCAAACTGGAGGCCCTTTCATGAGCGCAGTCGATTTCGGCGCTTTCGTCGCGGAACTGGCGACCCAGTCGGGGCGGGCGATCCTGCCGTTTTTCCGGGCGCATCATCAGACCGAGGACAAGTCGAAGGGCGGCGTGTTCGATCCCGTCACCGAGGCTGATCGTGCCGGCGAATCGGTGATGCGCCACATGATCAAGCGGCAGTTCCCGGCTCATGGCGTGCTCGGCGAGGAATATGGCAGCGAGAACACCGATGCGGAGTATGTCTGGGTGCTCGATCCGATCGACGGCACGCGGGCGTTCATTTCCGGCATTCCGGTCTGGGGCACGCTGATCGGGCTGACGCGCGAGGGCATGCCGGTCTACGGCATGATGCACCAGCCCTTCTCGGGCGAGCGCTATTCCGGCGACGGGCGGGAGGCGCGTTACGAGGGGCCGGGAGGGCCGCGGAAACTGCGCACCCGACAGGTTTCGGATCTCGCTTCCGCCACGTTGATGACGACCTCGCCGGCGTTGTTCCTGGGCGACGAGGAGAAGGCGTTCGCACGCGTGGAGAAGCAGGTGCGCCTGTCGCGCTATGGCTGCGATTGCTACGCCTACTGCATGCTGGCCGCCGGACATGTCGATCTCGTCATCGAGAGCGGTCTCAAGCCCTACGACATCGTGGCGCTGATCCCGATCATCGAGGGCGCTGGCGGTGTCGTCACCTCATGGGACGGCGGCAGCGCCGCCGGCGGGGGGCGCATCCTCGCCGCCGGCAGCAAGGCGCTGCATGAGGCTGCCCTCGCGAGCCTCGCCGGTTGAGGCCGCCGCAGGCTGCTGGTCCTCCCCCGGAATGAAGGCGTCGAAGGCGGCCCAGAATTGCGCGCGAATCGGGTCGCTTTCCATCAGGATCTCGTGGCGTGCCGTCGGCAGCACCAGAGCCGAGCCGGTCTTGAGGCGTGCCGCGAAGCGCTCGATCGCCGGCGTCGAGACGACAGGGTCGAGCCCCGCGGCGATGATCAGCGTCGGCACCTTGACCTGCAGCGCAGCCGAAGGCGCATTGAGTCGGGCCATCAGGCGAAAGGCGGTCCTGACCCAGGCGATCGTCGGGTCGCCTATGCTGAGATGGCGGGCTTCTGCCGAGAGCGCGCTGTTGCGGGCGTAGCGGACGGGATCGCTGGTCAGCCGGTTGCCATCGAACGGTTTGGTCGCGATGGCGGTTTCGCCGCCGCCTGGGATGAAGGCGCGGCCGAAGCCCAGCCAGTAGAGCAGGCTCGCGAGCCTGCTGGCCCGGGCCTGATGCGCGATCATGGTGAGGCCGAGCATGGGTGCGAGCGCCACCATCCGGGAAACCGGGAGGGCGCCATGGCGGGCGGCGTCGAGGCAGAGCGCCGCCCCCATCGAATGGGCGAGGGCGAAATAGGGCGGCGGGAGTTTCGCCTGCATCTCGGCCATGACGAGGGCGAGGTCGGCTTCGTAGTGCTTGAGGCGGCCGACATGTCCCTTGCGCTCGCGGCGGACGAAGCGCTGCGAACCGCCCTGGCCGCGCCAGTCGAAGGTCAGGACATGGAAGCCACGGCGGCGCAGCTCTGCCACCGTCTCGCTATAGCGCTCGATGAACTCCGCCCGGCCCTGCACGACGACGATCGTTCCGCGCGCGGGCTTGACAGTCGGCCGCCAGCTGGCCAGGCGCAGGCCGGCTCCGTCGCTCGTCCGGGCAGCCCACACCTTGGCATGGCCCGGGACGGGATAGTCGGGATGGGCAAAAAGAACGGCCTCGGCCATCGGCTCTCTCCGCATCGCGACGACGCGCCCTCATCGGCGGCCGAGCGGCTTTCGCCTCCGCTTATGCCCGTTGGCGGGGGCTCTTGAAAAGCCGAAACGCCATCCCAGATCATTGGGGCGCAGGCCGGAACCGGGTGCGCAAACCGTAACCAGGCCCGTGCTCAGATGAGGCGGGCTGACCAGACTGTCGCTTCTTCGGAGGACATATCATGCGTCAATTCGATCTCTCCCCGCTCTATCGCTCGACCGTCGGCTTCGACCGCCTGTTCAATCTGCTCGACCAGGCGACCAGCAACGATGCCGCGCCGGGTTATCCGCCCTACAATATCGAGCGGACCGCCGAGAACGGCTACCGCATCACCATCGCGGTCGCGGGCTTCGGCGAGGGGGACCTCTCCATCGAGTCCAAGGAAAACGCGCTCACCGTGAAGGGCGACAAGCAGCCCGCCAGCGGCGAGAAGCGCGAGGTCCTGCATCAGGGCATCGCCGCCCGCGCCTTCGAACGCCGTTTCCAGCTCGCCGACTACGTGCAGGTGACCGGAGCCAGCCTCGAGAATGGCCTGCTCCATATCGACCTCGTGCGCGAGATTCCCGAGGCCAAGAAGCCCCGCCAGATTCCGATCGGCGCCGGCTCGGCCAAGGTCCTCGAAGCCAAGATCGAGACCGCAAAGGCCGCGTAATCCGCTCGGCGAAGGCTCCCAGCCCGGCCTGTGCCCGC
>NZ_JBIWYK010000325.1:0-3716 GCF_044752385.1 Allobosea sp. CER48
CCCGAGGTCGTGTCTTCGTCCGGCGTCGATGCGTCGACGCCGTATCGCCTGAAGGACGCCTTCGCGGCGCTCGATGAACTGATCGGCCTGCATGAGCAGCGCTGGCCGCGCGCTGCGCTGCGCTCGCTGAAGGTCCGGCTGGAATCCCTCCATGCCGATCCGCGGTACAGGTTCATGTTCGGCCGCGCCAACATGTACGAGACCGTGGCGCCGATTCTCGGCCAGCTCTTCCGGATCCCGATGCATGGCCGGCCGATCACGGCCTTCCAGCTGGGCGGCTTGCCGGCCGAGGTGGTGAATGCGGTGGCCTCGGTGCTGTCCCGGCTCGCCTTCGAACTCGCCATGGCAAGCCAGGGCGCCTGCGAGGTGCTGGTGCTCTGCGAGGAGGCGCATCGTTATGTGCCGTCCGATCCGAGGCTTGGCTTCGCGCCGACCCGTCAGGCGATCGCGCGCATCGCCAAGGAAGGGCGCAAGTACGGGGCCTATCTCGGCGTGGTCACCCAGCGGCCGGGCGAACTCGACCCGACCATCCTGTCCCAGTGCTCGACGATTTTCGCCATGCGGCTCGCCAACGACCGCGACCAGCAGATCATCCGCTCCGCGATTTCGGACGCGTCCGCCAGCATGGTGAACTTCCTGTCGGCGATCGGAAACCGAGAGGCGATCGCCTTTGGCGAGGGCGTCGCCACGACGATGCGCATGCGCTTTGCCGAGCTTAAGCCGCACGAGCTGCCCGCCATGGGCGGTCACACCGGTGAAGGCGGCGGCCGGCTCGAGCCCACCCTTGACGACATCGTGCGGCGCATGCGGGCCTGAACGGTCCGCGGCCGAGCGTGAAATTCTTGCATCGCGGCAGCATTGCCTGTATGGCCGTGCTCAATCCATTTTCCCTGCATCGCTGAGATCGGAAGGAGCCGGCCATGGCTCGCGTCACCGTTGAAGACTGCATCGACAAGGTCGAAAACCGCTTCGAGCTGGTGCTGCTCGCTAGCCATCGCGCGCGGATGATCCAGTCGGGCTCGTCGATCCTTGTCGCGCGCGACAATGACAAGAACCCCGTCGTTGCGCTCCGCGAAATCGCCGACGAGAAGCTGAAGCCCGAGGATCTGAAGGAAGATCTGATCCACTCGCTGCAGAAGCATGTCGAGGTCGACGAGCCGGAGCAGGAGACCGTGCCGTTGCTCGCCAGCCCCTCTGCCGCCGCCACGCCCGACAGCGAAGTCCAGTTCGACCGCATGAGCGAGGAAGACCTCCTTCGCGGTCTCGATGGTCTCGTGCCGCCGACCGAGAGCGCCGACGACGAGGACTGATCCTCGGTCTGCGTGAATCGATTGTTCACAGTTTGAAGTTAAAGCCCGGCCGTGCCGGGCTTTTTCATGCCCGCCATCCGGAAAACGCCTTGCCGCCACTGATGCCCGTGTCGATAATAATGTGTTGCAATGATCGAAGGTTGAGGCAGGGGCCCGCATGGGCATGATGCGGCAATACGAGCTCGTTGACCGGGTCAGGAGCTACAATCCGAACACCGACGAGGACCTGCTCAACCGGGCCTATGTGTATGCCATGCGCGCACATGGCACGCAGAAACGTGCCTCCGGGGATCCGTTCTTCGCTCATCCGCTCGAAGTCGCGGCGATTCTGACCGATCTCAAGCTCGACGATGCCACTATCGTCGCCGCAGTCCTTCACGATACGGTCGAGGATACGGCGGCGACGCTCGAGGAGATCGAGAGCATGTTCGGGCCGGATATCCGCCGGCTCGTCGACGGTCTCACGAAGATCAAGAAGCTCGATCTCGTCTCCAAGAAGGCGGCGCAGGGCGAGAATTTCCGCAAGCTGCTGCTCGCGATCGCAGACGATGTCCGCGTGCTGCTCGTGAAGCTTGCGGACCGGCTTCACAACATGCGGACGCTGCATTTCGTCCCACCCGAAAAGCGCCTGCGCATCGCCGAGGAGACGATCGAGATCTACGCTCCGCTCGCCGGCCGCATGGGCATGCAGGAGCTGCGCGAGGAGCTGGAGGAGCTGTCCTTCCGCCACATCAAGCCGGAAGCCCACGCCACCGTGACCAAGCGGCTGGAGGAGGTCACCGAGCGCGAGGGCAGGGTCATCGGCGAGATCGAGCAGGATCTCAAGGAGAAGCTTGCCGCCAGCGGCATCCAGGCCCAGGTCTCCGGGCGGCGCAAGCGGCCCTATTCGATCTGGAAGAAGATGGAGCGGAAATCCGTCTCCTTCGAGCAGCTCTCCGACATCTTCGGGTTCCGCGTCATCGTCGAGAAGCCGGAGGATTGCTACCGCGTTCTCGGCATCGTTCATATGACCTGGCCGATGGTGCCGGGCCGCTACAAGGACTACATCTCGACGCCGAAGCAGAACGACTACCGTTCTATCCACACCACGGTCGTTGGCCCGGGCCATAGCCGCGTCGAACTGCAGATCCGCACCGATACGATGGACCGCATCGCCGAATATGGCATTGCCGCCCATGCCCACTACAAGGACGGTCGCCCGGGCGAGCCGATCCAGCTCGGCGACGAGAGCCGCGCCTATCAATGGCTGCGCCGCACCGTCGACCTGCTGGCCGAGGGCGACAGCCCCGAAGAGTTCCTCGAGCATACCAAGCTCGAGCTCTTCCACGACCAGGTCTTCTGCTTCACGCCGAAGGGCAGGCTCATCGCCCTGCCGCGCGGCGCCACGCCGATCGATTTTGCCTATGCCGTCCACACCGACGTCGGCAACAGCGCCGTGGGCGCCAAGATCAACGGGCGCATCGCTCCGTTGCTGACCGAATTGCAGAACGGCGACGAGGTCGAGATCACCCGCGCCGAGGGACAGGCGCCCCCGGCCGCCTGGGAATCCCTCGTCGTCACCGGCAAGGCTCGGGCCGCCATCCGGCGTGCGACGCGTGCTGCTGTCCGGCGTCAATATGCAGGGCTCGGCCGGCAGATCCTCGAGCGCGCCTTCTCCCGCACCGAGCGCGCCTTCTCGGACGAGAAGCTCAAGGCCGCGCTGAAGCGGCTCGCCCGCAACACGGTCGATGACGTGCTCGCCGCAGTCGGCCGTGGCGAGATGTATTCCGGCGATGTCGTCAAGGCGGTCTATCCGGATCTCGAGCCAGAGAAGCGCGCCGCAGCCGAGACCAAGACCGGCGCCGCGGCCAGCGGCAAGGGCTGGTTCGAACTCCGCCAGGGCGAGAATCTCAAGTTCAAGCTGCCGGGAGAGGCGCCTTCCGATAGCGCCATTCCGATCCGGGGCCTTGGACGCGACCTGCCCGTGCGCTTCGCCCCGCATGGCGGTGCCGTGCCGGGCGACCGCATCGTCGGCATTCTGACGCCGGGCGAGGGGGTGACGATCTATCCGATCCAGTCGCCCGCACTTGCCGCTTTCGACAATGAGCCCGAGCGCTGGCTCGATGTCCGCTGGGACCTCGACGACAAGGTGCCTCAGCGTTTCCCCGCGCGGATCGCTCTGAAATCGCTCAACGAACCGGGTTCGCTCGCCCAGATCACGACGACGATCGCCGAGCACGACGGCAATATCGATTCGGTTTCGATGAATCGTCCGAACCCGGACTTCACCGATGTCACGATCGATCTCACGGTCTGGGACCTTAAGCACCTCTCGGCGATCATCAGCGAACTGCGGGAGAAACGGGTGATCAGCCGCGTCGAGCGGATGGTCGGCTAGCCCCGGAAAGCCGCCGCCAGCTCCCGCAC
>NZ_JBIWYK010000326.1:0-3691 GCF_044752385.1 Allobosea sp. CER48
CAGGCTTCTGCCTGCTCTTCACCCGGCGTGTCATCGCCGGCGTCCTCGACGCCGTCGTCATTCTCGCCGTCGTCGTTGATGCACTCGACCGAGACGACCTTTTCGTCCTTGGCCGTGTTGAACACCGTCACGCCCTGCGTCGAGCGGCCGGCGATGCGGATGCGGTTGTCCTGGCCGGCGTCGACCGGCACGCGGATGACCTGGCCCCCATCGGTGACGAGCATGAGCTGGTCGGTGTCCACGGCCGGGAAGGAGGCGACGAGCTTGCCGTTGCGGTCATTGACGACCATGGCGACGATGCCCTTGCCGCCACGTCCGGTGACCCGGTACTCGAACGACGAGGTGCGCTTGCCGTAACCCTTCTCCGAGATGGTCAGGATGAACTGCTCGGCCGCTCCCATCGCGGCGTATTTCTCCTGGCCGAGCTCGATATCGCCGGCGCTCTCCTCGGCATCGGCCTCGGCTGCCGCCCCAGTCTCCGCGCCTTCCTCGGTCTCGCCGCTGAGCGCCCTGCGGGCCGCGGCCGCGCGCTTGAGATAGGCGGCGCGCTCGTCCGGCGTCGCGTCGAGATGGTGCAGGATCGCGAGCGAGATGACCTCGTCGTCCTTGGCCAGGTTGATGCCGCGCACGCCTGTCGAGTCGCGACCCTTGAAGACGCGCACTTCCGGCACCGCGAAGCGGATGCACTGGCCGTCGGCCGTCGTCAGCAGCACGTCGTCATTCTCGGTGCAGATCTGGACGTCGACGATATGGTCGCCTTCGTCGAGCTTCATCGCGATCTTGCCGGCGCGGTTCACGTTGACGAAGTCCGAGAGCTTGTTGCGCCGCACCCCGCCCGAGGCGGTCGCGAACATCACGTCGAGCGTCTCCCAGCTCGCCTCGTCCTCGGGCAGCGGCATGATCGTGGTGATCCGTTCGCCGGCCTCGATCGGCAGCATGTTGACCAGCGCCTTGCCGCGCGCGTTGGGCGCCGAAAGCGGCAGGCGCCAGACCTTCTCCTTGTAGACCTGGCCCTCGGAGGAGAAGAACAGCACGGGCGTGTGCGTGTTGGCCACGAACAGGCGCGAGACGAAATCCTCGTCCTTGGTCGCCATGCCGGATCGGCCCTTGCCGCCGCGCCGCTGCGCCCGATAGGTTGAGAGCGGCACGCGCTTGATGTAGCCGCCATGGCTGACCGTGACGACCATGTCCTCGCGGGCGATCAGGTCCTCGTCGTCCAGGTCGGAGCCCCAGTCCTGTATGTCGGTGCGACGCGGCGTGGCGAAGGCGGCCTTCACCTCGGCGAGCTCGGTCTTGACGATCGACTGGATCCGGGCGCGCGAACGCAGGATGTCGAGATAATCGGCGATCTCGGTGGCGAGCTTCTGCAGCTCGTCGCCGATTTCGTCGCGGCCCAGAGCCGTGAGGCGGGCGAGGCGCAGCTCGAGGATCGCCTTGGCCTGCGCATCCGACAGGCGGTAGGTGCCGTCCGGATTGATCGGATGCCGGGGATCGTCGACCAGTGCGATCAACGGCGCGATGTCCTCGGCCGGCCAGTCGCGCGCCATCAGCGATTCATGCGCAGCGGCCGGCGTCGGCGCGGTGCGGATCAGGCGGATGACCTCGTCGATATTGGCGACCGCCGTGGCGAGGCCGCAAAGCACATGGGCGCGCTCGCGGGCCTTGTTGAGCAGGTAGCGCGTCCGCCGGGAGACGACTTCCTCGCGGAACTCGACGAAGGCCGAGATGAAGTCCTTGAGGTTCAGCACCTCCGGCCGGCCGCCGTTCAGCGCCACCATGTTGGCGCCGAAGGATGTCTGCAGCGGCGTGAAGCGGTAGAGCTGGTTCAGCACGACGTCGGCGACGGCGTCGCGCTTGACCTCGATGACGACGCGCACGCCCTCGCGGCTCGATTCGTCGCGCAGGTCGGAGATGCCCTCGATGCGCTTCTCGCGCACGAGATCGGCGATCTTCTCGACCATCGAGGCCTTGTTCACCTGATAGGGAATCTCGGTGACGACGATCGCCTCGCGCTCCTTGCGCAGCTCCTCGATATGCGTCTTCGCGCGCATCACGATCGAGCCGCGGCCGGTGTGATAGGCCGAATGGATGCCGCTGCGGCCCATGATCGAGGCGCCGGTCGGGAAGTCCGGGCCGGGAACGATCTCGATCAGGCTGTCGATCGAGATCTCGGGATCGTCGATATAGGCAGTGCAGGCGTCGATGACCTCGCCGAGATTATGCGGCGGGATGTTGGTCGCCATGCCGACAGCGATGCCGCCGGCGCCGTTCACGAGCAGGTTCGGATACCGCGCCGGCAGGACGGTCGGCTCATGCTCCTTGCCGTCGTAATTCGGCTGGAAATCGACCGTATCGAGATCGAGATCCTCCAGCAGCGGCATCGCCGCCTTGTCGAGGCGCGCCTCGGTGTAACGGTCGGCGGCAGGGCTGTCGCCATCCATCGAGCCGAAGTTGCCCTGGCCGTCGATCAGCGGCAGGCGCAGCGAGAAATCCTGCGCCATGCGCACCAGCGCGTCATAGACCGCGAGATTGCCGTGCGGATGGTATTTACCCATCGTGTCGCCGACGATGCGGGCGCATTTGGTGTAAGGGCGCTCGGGCACGTTCTTGTTCTCGTGCATCGAGAACAGAATGCGGCGGTGCACCGGCTTCAGGCCGTCGCGGACATCGGGCAGAGCGCGGCTCACGATCACGCTCATGGCGTAATCGAGATAGCTCTTCTTCATCTCGTCGGTGATCGCGATCGGCTTGATGTCGCCGCCGAAATCCGGGGCGTCGTCGCGCTTGTCGTCGGTATCGTCGCTCAAGGAGAAATGTCCCGATTCCTAGTATTTTTCAGGCTTCTGGCTACCCGATTCCGGCCTTTCGCGCCAGCAAAAGCGGCAGTCGTCCAAGCAAAAATTAACAGAACGATTTCAAAGTCTTGGGGGCGGTTTTCGTGCGCGTCCACAGGCGCCGCCACAATCCCGCCTTTCTTGGTGGGTGACGGCGGCCGAAAGGCGTGGTGAAGTCGCCTCCGCATGTTCGTCGAATTCGTCACTTCCGCCCTTGTCACGATGCTGGTGACGCTTGACCCGCCGGGGCTGGCGCCGATCTTCCTGTCGCTGACGCGTGGCATGTCGGCGGGGGAGCGGCGGCAGGTGGCGGTGCGCGCCTGCATCATCGCCTTCTGCATCATGGGCTTCTTCGGCGTGGCCGGCGATGTCGTGCTGAAGGCGCTCGGCGTCTCGTTGCCGGCCTTCCGCATCGCCGGCGGGCTCCTGCTGTTCTGGATCGCCTTCGAGATGGTGTTCGAGCGCCGCAACGAGCGCAAGCAGCACACCGCCGAGATTGCGATCACGCAGGATCATATCCGCAACGTCGCGGCCTTCCCGCTGGCTATCCCGCTGATGGCGGGGCCGGGCGCGCTCACCGCGATGATCCTGCTCGCCGGTCGCGCCGGAGGCGATCCGCTGCTGCTGGTTTCGCTTGCGGTGATCTGCGGGCTGGTGATCCTGAGCTGTCTTGCCGTGTTCCTGGCGGCGACGCCGATCGCGCGGCTCCTCGGCGTCACCGGCAATGTCGTGCTGACGCGCCTGCTCGGCGTGATCCTGGCGGCGCTCGCCGTGCAGTTCGTGATCGACGGGGTCAGGGCGGCGATGCTGGCGGGCTAGGCCGTTCTGCCCCATGCGCCGCCGCTCGAGGAGGTTGA
>NZ_JBIWYK010000327.1:0-3689 GCF_044752385.1 Allobosea sp. CER48
AGTCGGGCGGGCCGCCGGTCACACCGCCGTCGCGGCAGGGGTTCGGGAGCATCCTGATCGACCGGAGCGTGCCCTTCGACCTCGGGGGCCGCAGCGAATTGTCGTTCGAGCCGGACGGCGTCGTCGCCAGGCTCTGCATTCCCGCCCGATTCGTGCGCTGGGTCGACGGGGCAAGCCCCCTGCCGGAGGCCTCGGAGCCGGCCAAGGGCAAGCCGGGGCGGCCGCTGGAGGGCATGCGCGTCCTGCTCGTCGAGGACCAGTTCATCATCGCCATGGACTGCGAAGACATGTTGCTACAGCTGGGCGCCAAGCAGGTGGAGGTCTGCGCGAGCGTTGCCGAAGCGCAGGCGCGGCTGGACCTCGCGATGCCCGAACTCGCCATCCTCGACGTCAATCTCGGCGCCGAAACGTCGGAACCTGTGAGCCGGCGGCTGCGCGAGGCCGGTGTGCCTTTCGTGCTGGCCACCGGCTACGACGATCTCGCCATTCTCGGCGTCGCCGACGCAGCGACCCTGCGCAAGCCCTATAACCTCACGTCGCTCGACGGCGCGCTGCGCAAGCTGCTGGGCGCCGGCTAGCTCTTGTCAGGGTCGCCGGCCCGTCAGGCCGCCTCGATGGCCGCGGGTGCCAGCTCCGCCAGCGACAGCACCATCACGGCGCGGGTGCCGCGGCCGCCCGTGTCCTCGTAGCGCAGCTCGGTGGCGAGGCTCTTCGCCATCGCGCGCACGATCTTGCTGCCGAGGCCGGTGCCCTTGACGGTTCCCGTACCGGTCCAGCCGATACCGTCATCGACCACGTCCAGGGTCGCGCTCTCTCCGTCCCGGGAGAGGCGGACACGGACCTCGCCCTCCCCGCTCGGGTAGGCGTATTTCAGCGCATTGGTGACGAGTTCGGTCGCGATCAGGCCGATCGAGATCGCCTTGTCGGTCTTCGCCAGCACCGGCTCGGCCTCGAAGCGGATCACCGGCATCTGGCCGGATCCCGCGAGGGATTGCGCGAATTCGTCGAGCAGCGAGCGCAGATAGCCGGCGAGCTCGACGGCGCGGACGTCGTCGGAGGTGTAGAGGCTGCGATGGAGATTCCCGATCGCAGTGATCCGGGCCTGCGTTTCGGCCAGCGCCGCCTTGGCACCGGGATCCTCGACCGAATTGGCCTGCATCCTGACCAGCGACCCGACGAGCGACAGGCTGTTGGCGACGCGGTGGTTGACTTCGGCCAGCAGCGTCACCGCGCGGTCGCGCGCGGCCCGGACCTCGCGCTCGGCCTGCTCGCGCGCGCGGGTCAGCCGGGTCTTCACCACGGCATGCTCGAGCGCGGCCCGCAGCAAGACCTCGAAGTCATCGCCGACCGTCTTGACGACGTAGTCGATCGCGCCGGCCTTCAGGGCCGTGACGGCGATGGACAGCTCCGAGGAGGCAGTCACGTAGATGACCGCTGGCGCGTCCGCGCTGCCCGCGAGCGCGGCAAGAACGTCGAGGCCGGAAGCGGTGCCGAGATCGTGGTCCAGGATGATCACGTCGAAGCCGCCGGCGGCGGCGCGCGCCAGGCCATCCCCGGCCGTTTCGACATGCTCGACGACATAGTTGTGGCGCGTGAGCATGCGCTGGACGAGCCGCCCCAGCGTGGCGTCGTCGTCGATATAGAGCGCGTTGATCGATCGATTCGGCATCAGCGGCGGCCAGGCAAGCCGGTCATGGTGTCTCCGGGACCTGTATGACGGAGAAGAACAGTCCGAGCTGGCGGATCGCATTGGCGAAGCCGTCATAGTCCACTGGCTTGGTGATGTAGACGTTGGCGCCGAGATCGTAGCAGCGCTGGATCTCGCGGCTGTCATCGGTCGTGGTCAGCACGACGACGGGCGAGCGCTTGGTGTGCGCATTGGCCTTCACCTTCTCGAGAATGTCGACGCCGCCCATGTCGGGCAGGTTCAGGTCGAGCAGTATCAGGAGTTGGCGTCCTGCGCTGACGGCTCCGGAGCCGTCAGCGCCGAAGAGATAGGTCAGGGCGTCGGTGCCGTTCGCGAACGGGATGATCTCGTTGCTCACACCCGCGCGGCGAATGTTCTTCTCGATCAGGCGGGCATGCCCCTCATCGTCCTCGATCATGACGATCGAGACGGGCTTTCCATTGGTCACGCTTCGGCTCTCCGTCTGTAGGCCGCAAGGTCGGGTGGGAGGGTGACCGTAAAGGTCGTGCCCTTTCCAAGTTCTGAGCGGACGACGATGTCGCCACCGAGATTGCGCACCATCGTGCGGACATGGGCCAGGCCGATGCCCTCCCCCGTCGTAGTCTGCGATCCGGACCGGCGGAACAGCTCGAAGATGCGTTCATGATCGCCGGCTGCGATGCCGCGGCCATTGTCCTCGATCTCGATCCGGACGCCGCCGCGATCGCGGCGGGTTCGCACCGAGATCCGGATCGGCCGGTCGGGGGCTCGGTACTTGATGGCGTTGTCGAGCAGGTTGCCCATGATCTGGTCGAGCGACAGGCGATCGCTGACGATGCGGGACACTTTGGAGTCGACATCGATCCCGCCGTCGTCCTCGGCGCTGGCCTGATGGTGGACCGCGGCGGCGGCCGCCTCGATCAGGGCCGCGAGATCGACGCTTTCGGCCCGCAGCTCGCGCCGCCCTTCGCGGGAGATCTTCAGGATCGCGTTGATCAGCCCGTCCATCTTGCGCGTCGACGACCGGATGAAGCCGATCGCCTCGGCGACATCGACGCGCAAGGCCTCTTCCGCGGCCGCCTTCTGCTCCGCCGATGCGGCCTCCCCCGCAGAAACATAGGCCTCGATCGGCTTGAACATCGCCTCCAGCTCGCTGGTGAAGCCCATGATGTTGACCAGCGGCGCTCGCAGGTCGTGCGTCACGATATACGCGAAGCGCTGGACCTCCTCGTTCGCCTTGACGAGAGCGTCGGTGCGATGGCGCACCCGCTCCTCCAGGCCGGAATTCAGTGCCTCGACCTCGCGGCGGGTCGCGATGAGCTCGCGGGTGTAACTGATGATCGTCCAGCTCGCCGCACCTGCCATGGCGAGGATCAGGATGGCGCCGATGATCGTGGTCCAGCGCAGGCGGGACGATGCCGTCACCTGCGCGTCCATCGCTTCCCGCAGCTCCGCTTCCGACTTCGTCAAGATCGCCGACAGGTCCGCCCGCAGATCGTCCATGAGCTTCTTGCCCGTGCCGCTGCGGACCAGTTGCAGGGCGGTGGCCGTATCGCCTTTGCGCGTCGCCTCGACGGTCATGGCAAGCTCCGCCATCTTCCGGTCGAGCTCGCTCGTCACGCGCTGCAGGGTCGGCTCGACCTCCTGGAGCTTCGCGGCCGCCTGAGTGAGGCGCGCACGCTGCTCGGGCAGCCTCGCCACGGCATTCGTGTAAGGCTCCAGATAGCTCTCGTCCCGCGTGAGGAGATAGCCGCGCTGCCCCGTCTCCGCATCCTGAACCAGGGAAAGCAGGTCGGCGGTCGAGCTTCGCACACCGCGAGCCGCCGTCACCTGGCTGAAAGCGTATTCGCTCGCCGTGGTCAGCCAGAGCGACGCCGCCACGATGATGACGAGCACGCCGATTCCGACAGCCAAAAGCAGGGCGTTCGAGCGTTGGAAGAACGCCTGGGAGATAGGCATGAAGCGGGACCAGCGGAGGACGTCTGCGTGTCTTCGCCAATCACATCGCCTAGAGCAATAGCAA
>NZ_JBIWYK010000328.1:0-3682 GCF_044752385.1 Allobosea sp. CER48
TCGAGCACGACATAGGGCAGCGATTCCGCGCGTGAAGGCACCACCATCACGCGTGCCTGCGCCAACGCCTTGCGGATCGGGCCAGGGGGCTCGAACGTGCATTGGTCGGCGATGCCACGCTCCCGCACCAATTGTCGGAGCTCCGCTTCATCCGGGCCCGATCCGACGATGAGGATGGGTGGGTTCGGGCCTCCGCCGCGGCGCAGCAGCGAGAGCGCGTCGATCAGCGTGTCGACTCCCTTCGCCCAGCGCAGTTCGCCGAGATAGAGCAGGTCGAACCGGGCATCGGTGTGGTCGATCGGCTCGAACTCGGCCTCGGACACGCCGTTCAGGACGATGCGATAGGCGCTCCGCGGTGGGCGCCCGATATAGGCCTCGAAGCGCCCCGCGATGAAGGCGCTCTCGAACAGGAACATGTCCGTCGCGCGCTCGAGCAGGCGCTCGACCGACATGTAGACCTTATGCTCCAGCGTGCCCGGCTTGTAGTTGAAGCTGCCACCATGCGGCGTATAGGCGGTGACGTAGCTTCGGGCCGGTGAAAAGAGGGCAGGGGTCCGGCCGTAGACGCCGCCTTTCGAGCCATGACAGTGCACGACATCGGGAGAGAGGCGACGCAACAGCGAGAGGGCGGACAGCTGTGCCCTGGCGTCGGTCAGGTTCGGGTAGCGGGACATCGGAACGCGCGTGACGCCGAGTTCCAGCTGGCTCGAAAGCTCTTGAAAGGCGGTGTCGGCCCGCGTGCCGCCGGTGCTGGAATCGCAGAAGATGCCGACGGCGTGCCCGCGCTCGATCTGGCCGCGCGCCACGTCGAGTACGTGCCGGAACAACCCGCCCAGAGGGGCGCGGAAGACATGCAGGATGCGCAGCGGGCGCTCGCCGGAAGTGTCCGTCATGGCAGGATGGGGCACCGGCTCAGAACCAGCGCTCCTTGATGACGATGGTGTCTCCGGGTTGCACGGGGTAGGTGATCGGTACCGTTGCGGTGACCGTCTGGCCATCGATCTGGCGCGTGACCTCGGCGGAAGAGCGCTGGCCGCGGGGCGTGAAGCCCCCCGCGATCGCGACCGCAGTCTGGACGGTCATGCCGTTCACGAACGGGAACTGGCCGGAGTTGGTGACCTCGCCGAGCACGAAGAAGGGCCTGTAGGTATCGACCTCGACCGAGACCTTCGGCTCGCGCAGATAACCGCCGCGCAGCTTGGCCTCGATTGCCTGAGCCAGTTGCTGCGTCGTGCGGCCCTGGGCTTCGATGGTGTTGATCAGCGGCATCGAGATCCGGCCGGACCCGTCGACGGCGTAGATGTTCGAGAGGTTGTCCTGGCCGAACACGATGATGCGCAGCCGGTCGCCGCTGGCCAGCCTGTAAGGCCCGGTCGGCTCGGCAAGCGCATAGTCCGACGCTGGGTACTGAGGGGCGCATGCGCCCGTCAGCAAAGCGGCGGCCAAAGCGAGAGTGGCGAAGCGTCGACTCATCACTGGCTATCCATAGAAATCCCGGCCGAGCTTTAGGCTCGATATGGTTAACAAAGGCTTCCCGTGTGGCTTCGGTAACCGCGGGCCATGCCACTTTAACTCCGCGATAACCTTACCGAGGTTTCAATGAGGTCGCGTCTCTGCCTTGGGGCGCGTGAGTTTTGCGTCCAGAGGTAGGTCATGACCGCTCAGGCTGGTAATGAGGCGCGCAGCGCCGGCGAGGGCCGGGGCGACATGCTCGACCTCTCGGCGTTGTGGAGCGCGATCAAGCGCCGCAGGTTCTGGATCGTAGGCCCGACGCTGGCGGCTCTCGTGCTTTCGTTCCTCACGGTCAATGCCGTGGCGCCCCGCTATACCGGCGAGGCGCGGCTGCTGCTGGAAAGCCGTGGATCCTTCTTTGCGACCCCCGGGCAGCCTCAGCCGGATTCCGCAGGACAGTTCGACGCCGAGGCCGTGCAGAGCCAGGTTCAGATCATCATGTCGCGTGATCTGGCGCGCGAGGCGATCAAGCGCATCGGCCTCGTCGGCAATCCGGAATTCGACTCCGGGGTCGGCGCGCTCAGCGCGGTACGCAAGCTTGCGGTGATGATCGGCCTTGGCGCGCATCCGGCCGACCGTTCCCCGGAGGAGCGCGTCCTGGAGAAATATTTCGACCGGCTCCTGGTCTTCCCCGTCGGCCGGTCGCGCATCGTGGCGATCGAGTTCACCTCGCGCGATCCGGCGCTCGCGGCCCGCGCGGCCAATACCATCGCCGAGACGTATCTGGAGTTTCAGGAAGCTGCGAAGCAGGAAAATGCCCGAAGCGCGTCGAACTGGCTGTCGACCACGATCGAGCCGCTGCGCAAGCGCGTCGCCGAGGCCGAGGCGAAGGTCGAGGATTTCCGTTCCAAGAACGGTCTCTTCGTCGGTTCCAACAATACGACGATCACGTCGCAGCAGCTGACCGACCTGTCGACCCAGCTCTCGGCTGCCCGCAGCCAGCAGACGGAAGCGCAGGCCAAGGCGGGGCTGATCCGCGACGCGATCAAGCAGGGCCGGACCTTCGAGATTCCCGATGTCGCCAACAACGATCTCGTC
Organism: Allobosea sp. CER48; assembly: GCF_044752385.1. Lineage (NCBI taxonomy): Bacteria > Pseudomonadati > Pseudomonadota > Alphaproteobacteria > Hyphomicrobiales > Alloboseaceae > Allobosea > Allobosea sp. CER48. The sequence continues at coordinate 2,551 of NZ_JBIWYK010000328.1, forward strand.
CGCCGGCTGATCGAGCAGCGGGTCAACCTGCGCGCCCAGATCGCAGCGGAGTCGCGCAGCCTCCTGCCGCAGCATCCTCGCATCAAGGAGCTCAATGCCCAGCTCCTCGATCTCGAAGGCCAACTGCGTGCCGCAGCCGAGCGCGCGGTCCGGATGCTGGAGAACGAGGCGAAGATCGCCGGGCAGCGCGTGGACAGCTTCCAGGCGGCGCTCGACGGCCAGAAGAAGAATGTCTCGACCGCGAATGACAGCGAGGTTCAACTGCGCGCGCTGGAGCGGGAAGCGCGCACATTGCGCGATCAGCTCGAGCAATACATGCAGCGCTATCGCGAGGCCGCGGCCCGCGACACGCTGAACGCGACTCCGGCCGACGCACGCATCATCTCCCGCGCGGCGGAGCCGACCGAGCCTTCCTTCCCGAAGAAGATTCCCGTCATCGTGCTGACGACGCTGGCGACTTTCCTGGTCGCGCTCGCGGTCGTGGTGACGCGCGAGCTGCTAGACGGCCGTGCTCGCTCGCTGCCGGAGGGGCCGCGCGGGCCGCGTTGGGTGCCGGTCGGGGCGAACGAGGACGAGGGAGCGGAGGCGGCTCCGACGCCGGAGGAGCCGCGCCGCGAGCGCGTGGCCGGCTTGCTGACCCACGCCGGACGCCTCGGCCAAGTGAGGCTGGATCTCGAGCAGCCTGAGCGGACGCTGGCCGAAATCGCCGAGCGGACGCAGGAGCCCCGCCGTGGCCTGGCGCCGATGGCGCTCGTGCTCGACGGGGGCGGCGAGGGCGCGACGAACGCCCATGACCTTGCGACGCTGCTGGCACAGCGCTGCCGCTGCGTCCTCGTCGATCTCACCGCCGATGACGAACATGATGAGCCCGGCTTTTCCGAGCTGCTCGCCGGGGAGGTACTGTTCTCCGACATCATCATGCGCGCGCCGGGATCACGGCTGCACCATATCGGCCCGGGCCGTGCCGGCCGCGTGGCTGTCCTGGAGGCGCCCGATCTCGTCGACGTCGCGCTCGATGCCCTTTGCGAGACCTATGATTGGGTGCTGGTCGCGGCGGCATCGAGCGATGACGGCGCGATGCTGGCGCCGATTGCCCGCCGGATCCAGGGCGGGCTCGTGATGAGCGGGCGGG
>NZ_JBIWYK010000329.1:0-3666 GCF_044752385.1 Allobosea sp. CER48
TCCGGTTCGTCAATGCAGGTTTCAAAAGGCCGAACATGCCCGGCCCTGCGCGCGGTCTCGGCCTTGCGTCGGGCAGCCCCCGCGACAGGACTGTCGAGGTGCATCGCCATCTCCTAGACGAGGCAACGTCGATCCTGACATGACGAAGCCGCCGCGGCATCCTACATGCAGGCCATGAGTCGCGAACGCCAGGACGATCTGCCCCAGGACGAGTTCGAGGACGAGGAGGACACCCTCCCCGCCGAGCCTGCGCTCGACCTCGCCGAGACAGCGCCCGGCGCGCTCAAGGCCGGCATCGAGGTCATCCAGCAATTCGCCAGGCACCTGCCGAACCGGCCGGGCGTCTACCGGATGTTCGATCGCGCCGGCGAGGTGCTCTATGTCGGCAAGGCCAAGAGCCTGAAGAACCGCGTCACCTCCTATGCCCGCGGCATGGCGCATACCAACGCCGTCGCGCGGATGATCGCCGAGACGGCGAATATGGAGTTCGTCACCACCGGCACCGAGACCGAGGCGCTGCTGCTCGAGTCGAACCTGATCAAGCAGCTCCGGCCGCGCTACAACGTGCTGCTGCGCGACGACAAATCGTTCCCTTACATCCTGCTGACCGGGGACCATGCTGCGCCCGCGATCCTGAAACATCGCGGCTCGCGCCATCGCAAGGGCGACTATTTCGGTCCCTTCGCCTCGGTCTGGGCGGTGACGCGCACCATCGACGCCTTGCAGAAGGCCTTCCTGATCCGCACCTGCTCGGATTCGTTCTACGAGAATCGCACCCGTCCCTGCCTGCTCTTCCAGATCAAGCGCTGCGCAGGGCCGTGCACCGGCGAGATCTCGATTCCGGACTACCAGGCGCTCGCCGGCCAGGCCCGGGACTTCCTCTCCGGTCGCTCCTCGGCGGTGAAGCAGTTGCTGTCCACCCGGATGCAGGCGGCCGCAGAAGAGCTCGAATTCGAGAAAGCGGCCCGCTATCGCGACCGCCTCGCCGCGCTCTCTGCCGTCCAGGCCGGGCAGGACATCAACACACAAGGCGTGGAAGAGGCCGACGTCTTCGCCATCGACGAGCAGGCCGGGCATTTCTGCGTCGAGATTTTCTTCTTCCGCAACCACCAGAACTGGGGCAACCGCGCCCTCTTCCCACGCGCCGACCGCTCGCTGACCCCGGCCGAGGTGCTCGCCTCCGTCGTCGCCCAGTTCTACGACGACAAGCCGCCGCCGCGTCTCGTGCTGCTCTCGCATCCGGTCGAGGAGATCGAGCTGATCGGACAGGCGTTGTCGGCCCGCGCCGGCCGCAAGGTCGAGGTCGCCCATCCCAAGCGCGGCGAGCGTGCCGACCTGATGGCCCATGCCATCAAGAACGCCCGCGAGGCGCTCTCGCGCAAGCTCGCCGACAATGCCGGCCAGAGCGCGCTTCTCGCCGCCCTTGGCGCCGCCTTCGGCATGGAGAAGGCGCCGCGCCGGGTCGAGGTCTACGACAACTCGCACATCATGGGCACGAATGCGGTGGGCGGCATGATCGTCGCCGGGCCGGACGGCTTTGTGAAGAATCAGTACCGCACCTTCAACATCTCGACCGACACGATCGCCGGCGACGATTTCGGCATGATGCGCGAGGTCCTGACGCGCCGCTTCGCCAAGCTGGCGAAGGAAGCCGCGCTCCTGCCGAGCGATGAAGGCGCCGAAGGGTCGCTCCCCGCCCCGCCCGCTGCGGCCACTGATCCCGATGCCTTCCCCTCCCGGCCGGACCTTGTCATCGTCGACGGCGGCAAGGGGCAGTTCGAGGCGGCCCGCAAGATCATGGCGGAGCTCAAAGCGACCGATATCCCGCTCGTCGCCATCGCCAAGGGCGCCGACCGCAACGCCATGCGCGAGACCTTCCACATGGCCGGCCGCGAGCCCTTCAAGCTGCAGCCACGCGATCCGGCCCTGTATTTCATCCAGCGCCTGCGCGACGAGGCCCATCGCTTCGCCATCGGCACCCACCGCGCCAAGCGGAAACGCGAGACGATGAAGAACCCGCTCGACGAGATCCCCGGCATCGGCCCGTCCCGCAAGCGCGCGTTGCTGCTGCATTTCGGCACGGTGAAGGCGATCCAACGCGCCAAGCTCGACGACCTCATGCGCACACCGGGCGTCAATGCCGCGACGGCAAAGGCGGTTCACGATTTCTTTCATGATGCTTGAAAGTTCTGCCACATTCACGCGCTTGCGTGTTGACGCTGCGACGACTGGCTTGCTTTGGTGCATCTCGTGACGATTCTTCCAGACGCCATCAGGCGGCGCGGCCCCTGGTCGCTGCCCAACCTCCTCACCTACGGGCGGATCCTGGCGATCCCGGCCCTGGTGGCAATCCTGTTCTGGCCGCGTGACGACTGGATGCGCTGGCTCGCGCTGGGCATCTATACCGTCGCCGCCATCACCGACTATCTCGACGGCTACATCGCCCGGGCCTGGAGCCAGCAATCCGCGATCGGCCGCATGCTCGATCCCATCGCCGACAAGCTCCTGGTCTGCGCATTGCTCCTGATGCTGGTGGCGGACGGCACGATCTACGGCTGGACGCTCTGGGCGGCCATCGTCATCCTCTGCCGCGAAATCCTGGTCTCAGGGCTGCGCGAGTTTCTGGCGGATCTCAAGGTCAGCGTCCCCGTCAGCAAGGTCGCGAAGTGGAAGACGACCGCGCAGCTATTCGCGCTCGGCTTCCTGATCGCCGGGCCTGCGGGCGACAAGGTCCTGCCCGGGAACACCATGATCGGGATCACCCTGCTCTGGGTTGCAGCCGGGCTGACGATCTATACGGGCTGGGACTATCTCAACGCCGGAATCCGCTACCTCGTCGAAGAAGACGAGCGCATGTCATGAACGCCGGCGCTGCCACGGCCGCGACCGGCGCCCGCCCCGTGCGGCTGGTCTATTTCGCCTGGGTGCGCGAGCGCGTCGGCCTGCCGGAAGAGACGCTCGATCTCCCCGCCGATCTCGCCACGGTCACCGACCTCGTGCGCTGGCTGAAGGCGCGCGGCGAGAACTACGAGACCGCCTTTGCAAACGAGACCGTCGTGCGCGTTGCGCTCGACCAGGTCCACGCCAGGCCGCATTCCGCCCTCGGCAACGCCCGCGAGATCGCGTTCTTTCCGCCGATGACCGGCGGCTGAGGCCGCCATGACCCCAACCATCCGCATCCAGCGCGAGGATTTCGACCTTTCGGCCGAGATCGCGGCCCTGAGCGTCGGCCGAGCCGATATCGGCGCGGTCGTCTCCTTCACCGGCCTTTGCCGCGACGAGTCTGGTACGCTGAGCGCGCTGGAGCTGGAACATTATCCCGGCATGGCAGAGGCGGAGATCGTACGCGTCGCAGCTGAGGCCGCCGAACGCTGGCCCCTGAAGGGCCTCGTCGCGATCCATCGCTACGGGCTGATCCGGCCAGGCGAGCAGATCGTGCTGGTGCTCGCGGCATCCGCCCATCGCCGCGCAGCCTTCGAGGCGGCCGATTTCATGATGGACTATCTCAAGACCCGCGCCCCCTTCTGGAAGCGCGAGCACCGCGCCGACGGCACGCTCGGAGGCTGGGTCGAGGCCAAGACGGATGACGACGATGCCGCAAAACGCTGGGAACAGGCGCCCTGAAGGCTTGAGACCGTTTGCGCTAGGCGCAGGCCTCCTGCTGTT
>NZ_JBIWYK010000330.1:0-3637 GCF_044752385.1 Allobosea sp. CER48
GATGCCTGGATTGTCCGCGTTCGATCGCGATTCAGGCGGAGTCGAGGCCGTAGAGCGAATGCAGCGTGCGGACCGCGAGCTCGGTATAGGCGGCGTCGATCAGCACCGAGAACTTGATCTCGGACGTCGTGATGGCCCGGATGTTGATACCTTTCTCGGCCAGTGCCCGGAAGGCACGCGCCGCGACACCGGCGTGCGAGCGCATGCCGACGCCGATCGCCGAGATCTTCACCACGTCCGTCGCGCCCTGGATTTCCTGATAGGCGATGACGTCGTGCTTGCTCTCGAGCAGCGTCTTGGCGCGCTCGTAATCGGCCGTCGGCACGGTGAAGGTGATGTCCGTCGTCGCCTGGTCGTCCGAGACCACTTGGATGATCATGTCGACATTGATGTTGGCATCGGCGAGGGGGCCGAAGATCGCCGCGGCGACGCCGGGCTTGTCGGCCACGCGCCGGAGCGTGATCTGGGCTTCGTCCCGGGAGAAGGCGATGCCGGTGACGATCTGCTGTTCCACGATGTCGTCCTCGTCGCAGATGAGGGTGCCAGGATTGGGATTTTCGGGGTCGTCGAAGGAGGAGCGCACATAGGTCGGCACGCGATGGACCATCGCGATCTCGACCGAGCGCACTTGCAGCACCTTCGAACCGAGCGAGGCCATTTCGAGCATTTCCTCGAAGGAGACCTTGTTCATGCGCTTCGCCTTCGGGACGATGCGGGGATCGGTGGTGTAGACGCCGTCGACATCGGTATAGATGTCGCAGCGATCGGCCTTGAGCCCGGCCGCCAACGCAACCGCGCTGGTATCGGAGCCGCCGCGGCCGAGGGTGACGATGCGATGCGTCCGCGGATTGACGCCCTGGAAGCCGGAGCACACGGCGATCTCGCGGTTGCGATCGAAGCCGGCGACGATGCCGGCGCCGTCGACGCCTTCGATGCGGGCCGAGCCATGCGCGTCGGAGCCGTAGAGCGGGATCTGCCAGCCCTGCCATGAGCGCGCCGGCAACCCCATTTCCTGCAGCGCGATCGCCATCAGGCCCGAGGTCACCTGCTCGCCGGAAGCGACGACGGTGTCGTATTCGGCGTGGTCGTAGAGCGGCGAGGCTTCCTTGCACCAGGCGACGAGTTCGTTGGTCTTGCCCGACATCGCGGAGACGACGACCGCGACCTGGTTCCCGGCGTCGAACTCGCGTTTGACGTGGCGGGCCGCGTTCTTGATGCGCTCGACAGTGGCGACGGAGGTGCCACCGAATTTCATCACCAGACGGGCCATGGCGGTCTTTTCGGCTCTCGATAGCTGTCCCCGGCTGGGAAAGCCGGGTCGAAACGTCGCCCTCGCACTGGCGGCGGGGCGGGTGTAGATGACGATCGGCAGGCGCGGTGTCAATGCGGCATCGCATAAACGAAGGACGGGTTCATGGCGGCAGCGGCTGAGCGTACGGGATCGACGATCGATCCGGCCGAAGTCGCGCGCTTCGACGCGATCGCGCGCGACTGGTGGGATCCGAGGGGGCCGATGGCCGTCCTGCACAAGTTCAACCCGGTGCGCCTAGCCTTCGTGCGTGACGAGGCCTGCGCGCATTTCGGACGCGATGCGAAGCGGATGCGCGCACTCGAAGGTCTGACGCTGGTCGATATCGGCTGCGGCGGCGGCGTTCTGTCCGAACCATTGTCTCGCCTTGGTGCGGAGGTGACGGGGCTCGACCCGGCGCCGACCAACATCGCCGTCGCACGTGCCCATGCCGAGAAGGGCGGCCTTGCCATCGACTATCGCGAGGAGACGATCGAGGCGGTCGTAGGCTCCGGCAAGCGCTTCGACATCGTGCTGGCGATGGAGGTCGTCGAGCACGTCGCAGATGTCGAGGCCTTCATCGCGGCCTGTTGTGCAGCGGTGAAGCCCGACGGCCTGCTCATCATGGCGACGATCAACCGCACGCTGAAATCCTATGCGCTCGCCATCGTCGGCGCCGAATACGTGCTGCGCTGGCTGCCGAGGGGAACGCATGACTGGGCGAAGTTCGTGACGCCGGCCGAGCTAGGCGGCGGCATCGAAGGCAACGGCTTCACGCTGGGGACGCAGACGGGCGTGGTCTTCAATCCGCTCACCGGCCGTTGGAGTGCGGCCGCCGACATGGACGTGAACTACATGCTTGCCGCCAGCCGCAGCGGCGGGGTCTGACGCTGCATCGGCCTTCACGCTTCCGGCGCAACCAGCGCGGCGCTGGCCGCTGCAAACTTCTGCAGCAGGTCGGCCGGCAGCGTCTCCGCCACGCGCGTCTGCGCTGCCTGCCAGGCCGGCAGCGCAGCCTGGAGCCGCCTGACGCCTTCCTCCGTCAACCAGACGGCACGGCGGCGCAGATCCTTTTCGACGGCAGCGATCTCGACCAGCCCGTCGCGCTCCAAACCGCGCAGATTGCGTGAAAGCGTCGAGGGATCGAGCCCGGCCTGCTCGGCGAGCGCCGCCATCCGGTCGTCTTCATTCGTCGCGATCACGGCCATGAGCGCGAGCTGGGCCACGCTCAGCCCGCTGTGCTTCAGCATCTCGTCGTAGATCTGGGTCACCCGCCGGGCCGCCTGCCGGATGGTCAACCCCGCACATCGCGCGGCGAGCCGGTGCACTTCGTCCCGCAATCCGTCTCGTGCGCTCATGATGTCCAATTTACATGCATCTACAATAATTGCATATACATCTAATTAGTCACCCGCCGTGAGAGTTCCAATGCCAGCTTTGCCCGCCGATATTCTGAGCCGCATCGGCGGCACCACCCTGCTGCCGCTGCGCCGCATCACCCCGCCGAACGGCGCGCGCATCCTGCTGATGCTCGAAAGCGAGAATCCGACCGGCTCCATGAAGGACCGCATGGCGCTTGCCATGATCGAGGCGGCCGAGGCTGACGGACGGCTGCGGCCCGGCGGCAGTGTCGTCGAGTACACTGGCGGCAGCACTGGCGTTTCGCTCGCGCAGGTTTGCGCTGTGAAAGGCTACCCGCTGCATATCGTCACGTCCGACGCTTTCGCGGGCGAAAAGCTCACGCATATGCGGTTGCTCGGCGCCGAGATGACGATCATCCCGAGTGAATCCGGCCGCATGACCGAGAAGCTGACCCGGGACATGATCGAGGCGGCGCGCGTCATCGCGGCCGGGACCGGCGCGTACTGGACGGACCAGATGCGCAATACCGACCAGCTCGCAGCTTATGACAGGCTTGCCGCCGAGATCTGGGATCAGACCGGAGGCCGGCTCGACGGCTTCGTCCAGAGCGTCGGCACGGCGGCTTCGCTGCGCGGGACGGGGCAGGCGCTCCGCCGTCTGGCGCCATCGGTCGCACTCGTCGCGGTCGAGCCGGCCGAATCGGCGGTGCTGTCGGGCGGTCCGACCGGCGCCCACAAGATCGACGGCGTCGGCGCGGGCTATGTCGTGCCGCTCTGGCGGGCCGATCTCGTCGATGCGATCGAGCCGGTCTCCACGGAGGAGGCGAGGGCGATGGCGCTGCGATTGGCGCAGGAGGAAGGCTTGTTCGCAGGAACCTCCACCGGTGGCAACGTCGTCGCGGCGCTGCGCCTCGCCGAGCGGCTCGGACCGGATGCGACGATCGTCTCCGTCCTCTGCGATACCGGCATGAAGTATCTGAACAGCTTC
>NZ_JBIWYK010000331.1:0-3595 GCF_044752385.1 Allobosea sp. CER48
CGCGGACGCGGGATGTCGATGCGAATTTCCTCAGCCCCGGTGCCTGCCATGACCGAAACCAAGCCCGCCCCTCGCATCGCCATCACCTATTGCTCGATGTGCAACTGGATGCTGCGCTCGGCCTGGCTCGGCCAGGAGCTGCTCTCGACCTTCGGGCAGGACCTTGGCGAAGTCGCGCTGATCCCGCGCACCGGCGGCATCTTCCAGATCCACTATGACGGCGAGCTGATCTGGGACCGCAAGGCCGATGGCGGCTTCCCGGATTCCAAGGTGCTGAAGCAGCGCGTCCGCGACCGGCTCGACCCCGAGCGCAGCCTCGGCCATGTCGACGGTCACACGATGTCGGCCGAAGCGGAGAGCTGAGCGCACGCCCCCTGCCGTCATGGTCGGGCTTGCCCCCGACCATCTCGGAACCCAGTGGCTTCTCGTCATGCCCTTCTCGGGTCTGCCGCTGCGCACGGCCCGAGAATGACGGCTCTCAGGCCGCGTGTTTTCGCGTCGCCGCGACCCAGGCCTTCAGCCGCCCCTCGGGATCGGCGTTCAACGTGATGTCCGTCACGGCCGCGACGATATCGGCGCCGGCCTCGAAGACGCCCGGCGCCCGCTCCAGCGAGATGCCGCCGATGCCGACCAGCGGCAAATCGCCGATGCGGCGCTTCCATTCGCCCAGCCGCTCCAGCCCCTGCGGACCGAAACGCATCTGCTTCAGAATCGTCGGATAGACCGGGCCGAGCGCCACGTAGTCCGGTTTTGCCGCCAGAGCGCGTTCCAGCTCGGGTTCGTCATGGCTACTGATGCCGAGCTTGAGGCCGGCCTTGCGGATCGTACCGAGATCGGCGTCGTCGAGATCCTCCTGGCCGAGATGGATGAAATCGCAGCCTTCGGCGATGGCGAGCTTCCAGTAGTCGTTGACCACCAGCACGCAGCCGGCCGCGGCGCAGAGCGTCTTCGCCCGCGCGATCTCGCGAGCGACTTCGGTCTCAGGGCGGTCCTTGACGCGCATTTGCACGAGCTTGACGCCGAGCGGCAGCATTCGCTCCAGCCAGTCGGCACTGTCGAAGATGGGGTAGAACGGATCGAGCTTCATGCGAGGACGGTCTTTCAGGCCAGGAAGGCTTTGCCCATGACGGGGGTCGAGGGAGCGGCCATGTCGCGCGCCTCGATCGGCTGCGCCACAAAGGCCTGCCGGCCCGCGCGGATGGCGAGCGCGAAGGCCTCCGCCATCGCGGCGGGATCGCCGGCCTTGGCGACGGCCGTGTTCAGCAGGATGCCGTCATAGCCCATCTCCATCGCCTGCGCGGCGTGGGACGGCAGGCCGATGCCGGCATCGACGACCAGCGGGATGTCGGGGAAATGCTGGCGCATGCTGCGCAGGCCATAGGGATTGTTGAGCCCTCGCCCCGAGCCGATCGGCGCGCCCCAGGGCATCAGCACCTCGCAACCGGCATCGAGCAGCCGGCCACCGACGACCAGATCCTCGGTCGTATAGGGAAAGACCTTGAAGCCGTCATCGGCGAGGATGCGGGCGGACTCGACGAGCGCGATCACATCGGGCTGGAGCGTGTCGTCCTCCCCGATCACCTCAAGCTTGATCCAGTCGGTGCCGAAGACCTCGCGCGCCATCTGCGCCGTGGTGACGGCCTCCTTGACCGTATGGCAGCCGGCGGTGTTGGGCAGCACCCTGACGTCGAGTTCACGGATCAGCGCCCAGAAGGCCTGGCCGGCGCCGCCTGCCGCTTCCCGGCGCAGCGAGACCGTGACGACCTCTGCACCCGAACGCTTTACCGCCTCGGCGAGGATGGCAGGCGACGGATATTGCGCCGTGCCGAGGAAAAGCGGGTTGCTCGGCTCGAAGCCATAGAAGGACGCCATTTCAGCCTCCCTGCATCGGGGCGACGATTTCGATCCTGTCGCCTTCGCTCAAGGGCAGCTCGGCACGCTTGCGAACGGGAACGAACTCGCCGTTGACCGCCGTCGCGACGATCCGGCCACCATATCCGAGTTCGGCCAGCGCCTCGGCCAGCGTCTTCGCCGCGATTTCCTGCGGCGTGCCGTTAAGCAGCAAGGTCATGCAGCATCTCCGGTGTTGCTTGCGGGTTCAGCACGGTCTCCGCCGTCATCCGCGCCATGGCGGGGCTGAGCAGGAAGCCGTGGCGATAGAGCCCGTTGACGTGGATCACCCGCCCGCGACGCGTCAGCCGCGGCAGGTTGTCGGGAAAAGCCGGGCGCGCATCGGTGCCGATCTCGACCACCTCCGCCTCGCCGAAGGCAGGATGCAGCGCATAGGCCGCCCCCAGCAGTTCCAGCATGGCGCGGGCGGAGATACGGCTGCGCTCGCTGCTCTCGATCATGGTTGCGCCAACCATGAAGAGCCCATCGGCTCGCGGCACGATATAGAGCGGAATGCGTGGATGAAGCAGCCGGACCGGGCGCGACAGGCGAATCTCGCTGCTTCGGAGCAGGAGCATCTCGCCCTTGACGCCACGAAGGCCGGGCAGGACCTCCCGTGCAGCGAGGCCACGGCAATCGAGCACGATATCGGCGGCGAGGTCCGTCGGTTCGACGGCGCTGCCGAAATGGATCGCGGCACCGTTCCCGACCAGCCGCTCGGCCAGCGTCGCGATGGCCGCGCGTGGATCGAGATGCCCCTCCCCGCCGAAGAACAGGCCGCGCGAGAAGCGCCCGGCGAGATCGGGCTCGAGGCCGGCGACAGCATCGCCATCGACCTCCTCGAAATGGCTGGTGCGCTGGCCGAAGCGGCGCAGTTCCGACCGATCGCGACTCGGCGCGACGACGAGCGTGCCCTGGCGCACGACGCCGCCGGCATGGCGCTCCCACCAATCGGCCGCCTGCTGCCCGAGCCGGATCACCGGCTCCTCGGCACTCTCCCCCTCGCACCATGGCGCGAGCATGCCGCCGGCAAACCAGGAGCAGGCTTCGGCGCCGATGCGCGGACCACGCTCATGGACGGTGACTCGTGCTCCATGTGCCAGCAACTCGGTCGCGCAGGCGAGTCCGACGACGCCGGCGCCAACCACTGCGACGTTCAGACCCGTCTGAAGACGTTCTTCCGCCATGCTCTTCCCTGCTCCCGGGAAGGCAGCGGCCTGGGGCACGAGCAATCTCTGCGAGCCGAAGACCGTTCCCTTCGCCGGCATTACCCGGATCAGGTACGATGGGTTGGCGCGGAACGCGTCTCTCAGCCTTTCGGCACCCCAACGGACGGGCCTAATCTAAAGACCGCATCGGGCCAGAGCAAGGCAAGCTGGCGCACAGCCCCTTTGCGGCGGACGCCGTCTTCCGATGAACACGGCATTGCCGCGTCCCTTCGCACGGGCGTGCATCGCGGCGCGGGCTCGGTGCATTCACAGGCAACGCGAAGGAAGTTGTCGGCGAGGCTTGTCAAACGGCTCTGCAATCGGGCATAGAGCCTTGCGCCGGAGACGTGGCCGAGAGGCTGAAGGCACTCGTTTGCTAAATGAGCATACCCCACAAGGGTATCGAGGGTTCGAATCCCTCCGTCTCCGCCACTTTCCTTTCCCGGTCTCTCCCAGCCAGGCCTGAACCGGCCTTTTGGTTCAACGGGCTAGCGGTT
>NZ_JBIWYK010000332.1:0-3594 GCF_044752385.1 Allobosea sp. CER48
AGGGCGTCAGGCTGCCTTGGCGCGGGCCTGCCCTGCGAGCTCGGCGAGGACCCGCCGCAGCGCGCCCGGCCCGTCGACGGAGGCGGGGAAGGGCAGGCGCAGGGACGCGCTGCCCAGCGCCATGTCGAGCCCGTCCGGATCGAGGCCGATGGCGCGCCAGTCGCCCGGCTTCGCCGCCAGGAGCTGCGTCGCATAGAGACCGATCGCGTCGGAGTGATCGGCATTCATGTGCTCGACCGCTCCCTCCTCCACCTCGGCGAGGGCGGCGGCGTGGGCCGGCTCGCTCAGCAGGTCGGCAGGGGTCGGCGCGAAGGCACGGGCGAAGCCGCCATTGAGGCTCGCCCCCTCGATCGTCAGCGCGAAGAAGCTGAAATCGGGAAAGTCGGCATAAAGGGCTGATTTCGGCTGGCGAGCCAGATAGCGGCGGCGGATGCGCGCGCCTTCCTGCGTCCCGCGTTCGATCCTGCGGGCACGAACCTTCAGCGTGATGCGGGCATGGGCGAGCGGATCGCCCTTGCCGCCGGGCGAGATCAGCAGCGAGGCGCGCGGATCGGCGGAGAGATTTCCGGTATGGGCGGAGAGGCCGGAAATCAGGATGACCGGCGTGCCGTCGATATCGGTGGCGAGCCCGACGAGGCTGGCCGAGGGATGGCCGTCGAGGCCGAGCGTGGCGAGCGCCGCCGAGCGCGCGCCGCGCAGCAATCCCCTGGCCTCCGCACGGACCGCTTCGTCCATCGGCTGGATGACGTCCTTGGGGTCCTTCGCCATGGAACCTCTCTCCGATTTCAGGCTTGTCGTACGGAGACATAGGCAAATCGCCACGCGCCGGCTAGATTGCCGCCACGCTTTGGCCTCTCTCGCACGAGAGGGGAACCGTTTATTGCAACGTGACCAAGAGACGAAAGCCTTATGCCAACGATTGCGCTGGTCGATGACGACCGTAACATCCTGACGTCGGTCTCGATCGCTCTCGAAGCCGAGGGCTATCGCATCATGACCTATACGGACGGCGCCTCGGCACTCGACGGTCTGAAGCAGAACCCGCCGGATCTCGCGATCTTCGACATCAAGATGCCGCGCATGGACGGCATGGAGCTGCTGCGGCGACTCCGCCAGAAATCCGACCTGCCCGTCATCTTCCTGACCTCGAAGGACGAGGAGATCGACGAGCTCTTCGGCCTGAAGATGGGCGCCGACGACTTCATCCGGAAGCCGTTCTCGCAGCGGCTCCTGGTCGAGCGCGTCAAGGCGATCCTGCGCCGCGCCGGCGCGAAGGACGCGACCGTCGCGGCCCGCACGGAGGATGCCAAGGCCCTCGAGCGCGGCCTGCTGCGCATGGATCCCGAGCGCCATACCTGCACCTGGAAGGGCGAGCCGGTGACTCTGACCGTCACCGAATTCCTGATCCTGCAGTCGCTGGCGCAGCGCCCCGGCGTGGTGAAAAGCCGCAATGCCCTGATGGATGCGGCCTATGACGATGAGGTCTATGTTGATGACCGCACCATCGACAGCCACATCAAGCGCCTGCGCAAGAAGTTCAATCAGGTCGATGCCGAGTTCGACATGATCGAGACGCTCTACGGCGTGGGCTATCGCTTCAAGGAAGTCTGAGGCAGGAAGGCCGGCATGCGTCGGCATCGACGCATCCGTCATCTCCCGAGCGGAAAGTAAGCCGCAGCCATGGCAACCGTCGACAATGAGGCCCGTGCGCCAGCGCCAGCCGGATGGCGCGGCGCGTTCCGCCGCCATCTCGGCATCGCCTGGCGGCGCGTCGGAAGGGCGATCTCGGCGCGCGCAGCCTCGAGCCTGACGCGCCGCATCCTCGTCCTCAATCTCGGCGGGCTCGTCGCGCTGCTCTCGGGCTTCCTCTACCTCAACCAGTTCCGCGAGGGGCTGATCGAGGCGCGGGTCCAGAGCCTGCTGACCCAGGGCGAGATCATCGCCGGTGCGATCGCCTCTTCGGCGACCGTCGAGATCGATACGATCACCATCGATCCCGACAAGCTGCTCCAGCTCCAGGCCGGCGAGAGCGCCGGCATCGCCGAGGACCCCCTCGATTTCTCGATCAATCCCGAAAAGGTCGCGCCCCTGCTGCGCCGCCTGGTGACGCCGACCAAGACCCGGGCACGGGTCTATGACAAGGACGGCATGCTCACACTGGACTCGCGCAGCCTCTATTCGCGCGGCGACGTCCTGCGGCTCGACCTGCCGCGCGTCGGCGAGCCGGACGAGCCGCCGCTGCTGGAGCGCACGTGGAACATGCTGCGCAACCGGCTCGGCCGGGCCGATGTGCCGACCTATGACGATTTCGAGAACGCCAACGGCAAGTCCTATCCCGAGGTTGCGCGGGCTCTCGCCGGATCGCCCGCGAGCGTGGTGCGGGTCAATACCCGCGGCCAGACCATCGTCTCCGTCGCGGTGCCGGTGCAGCGTTTCCGAACCGTGAAGGGCGCGCTGCTGCTCTCGACGCAGGGCGGCGACATCGACTCGGTGATCGCCTCCGAGCGCTTCGCGATCTTCCAGGTCTTCGCGGTGGCCGCGGGCGTGATGATCGTGCTCTCGGTGCTGTTCGCCGGCACCATCGCCGAGCCGATCCGCAAGCTCGCCGATGCCGCCCAGCGCGTGCGCCGCGGCGTCAAGTCGCGCGAGCAGATCCCGGATTTCAGCAGCCGGCACGACGAGATCGGTCACCTGTCAGGCACGCTGCGCGACATGACCAAGGCGCTCTACAGGCGGATCGAGGCGATCGAGAGCTTCGCCGCCGATGTCGCGCACGAGCTGAAGAACCCGCTGACCTCGCTGCGCAGCGCGGTCGAGACGCTGCCGCGCGCGAAGAGCGAGGAATCCCGTGCGCGGCTGCTCTCGGTGATCCAGCACGACGTGCGCCGGCTCGACCGGCTGATCTCCGACATCTCGGATGCCTCCCGCCTCGATGCCGAGCTCGCCCGCAACGATGCGGCGCCGGTCGATGTCGCGCAGGCGCTGGAAGCGGTCGTGACCATCCAGAACGAGACCCGCCGCGACGGGCAGGCGCCGATCGAGCTGGTGAGCGACCGCCGCAGCCAGCGCATGGGCAACGATGTCTTCCACGTCCTCGGCCACGACTCGCGCCTCGGACAGGTCATGGTCAACCTGATCGACAACGCCCGCTCCTTCTCGCCGGCGGACAAGCCGGTGCGGGTCATTCTCTCGCGGGTCGCCAACGACGTCCTGATCACCGTCGAGGACGACGGGCCGGGCATCGAGCCACATGCACTTGAGCGCATCTTCGAGCGCTTCTACACCGATCGCCCGAACGAGGGCTTCGGGCAGAATTCCGGGCTCGGCCTTTCGATCTCGCGCCAGATCGTCGAGGCGCATCGCGGTTCGATCCGGGCCGAGAACCGGATGGGGCCGGCCGGCCCGGATGGCGAGGCGGCGCGGATCGGTGCACGCTTCATCGTCTGCCTGCCGGCGGCGTATCCGCATGTCGCCTGATCGCAGCGTGAAGCCAGGCGAACGGGTCCACGCCACGGCGGTCGCCGTCGGCGAGGCCGGCGTCTTGCTGCGTGGCGGATCGGGCAGCGGCAAGTCGTCGCTCGCGCTGGCCCTGAT
>NZ_JBIWYK010000333.1:0-3592 GCF_044752385.1 Allobosea sp. CER48
TGCCGAGCCACGGCAGCCACGACACCCCCGACGCCGACGGCAGAAGCCGCTGGCGCCGCTCCTCAGATCCCCGCTCCGTCCTGCAGAGCTCCCGCCGGCACCTTGCGCCAGAGCCGCATATGCAGCGCCCGCAGGGCCGGACGCAGGAGGATGTCGCCAAAGGCCAGCGCGAGCGAAGCCGGGGCGTTTTGCGTCAGCGCGAAAGCCGCCGCAAAAAGGCCCGCGGTGCTCAGCACACGCCAGCTCACCGCTGCAAGCCAAGCCCTTCTATCAGGAGTTCCGCGCCGGCCCACGATGCGGATGACGCCACGCGTGGCCCGTGTCAGCACACCGCCCTCGCCGACGATCTGCCGGGGCGCACCCTCGCCCGGCTCGACGAAGCCGAAGGCAACCGTTTCGTTGCTGATACGATCGATCAGGATGAAGCCGCCCAGCTCGTGACTCTGCGCATAGGGCAGCGAGACCAGAGGCCGGTCGAGCCGCAGCGTCACCAGGCCAATGCCATTCATCCGCAGGCTCTGCGCCGGTTGCGGCCGGAAGCCCTCGATGTCGATGCAGTGGTGCAAGGTCTCGACCGTGGCGCCTGCGCTTTGCGTCGCCAGCTTCACCAGGAATTGGCCGCCCTCGATCATGGCACGTTCGCCCGTCCAGAGCAGGCGAGCCGTAAGCCCACGGCCGACCGGCAACGCAGTCTCCGCGGCGGCAATGACATCGCCGCGCGAGATGTCGATATCGTCCTCCAGCGTCAGCGTCGCCGCCTGGCCCGCCGCAACCTGCGCGCCATCGCCGGCAGCGCCGATGATCCGGGCGACCCGGCTCTTTCGGCCGGAAGGCAGCGCCACCACCGGGTCGCCGACGCGTACGCGGCCGCTCACCGGCGTCCCGGCATAGCCGCGGAAGTCGAGATCCGGGCGGTTCACCCACTGCACCGGCAGGATGAAGCTCTCGTTGCGCGGAGCCGCGCGAACGACCGCGACGTTTTCGAGATAGGGCAGCAGGGCCGGGCCGTCGTGCCACGGCATGGCAGAGGACGGCCGCATGACGTTCTCGCCATCCCGAGCCGAGACCGGGACGAAGCAGATCGAGGCGAAGCCGAGCCCCTTCACGGCCTCCCTGTAATCGGCCTCGATCCTCTCGAAGACCGCCTCGTCGTAATCGACGAGATCCATCTTGTTGACGGCGACCACGACGTGGCGGACGCCGACCAGAGACACGATGAAGGAATGCCGACGCGTCTGCGGCAGCAGACCCTTGCGCGCATCGACCAGGATGATGGCGAGATCGGCCGTCGAGGCGCCGGTCGCCATGTTGCGGGTGTACTGTTCGTGGCCGGGCGTATCGGCGACGATGAAGCTGCGCTTCTCGGTGGCAAAATAGCGATAGGCGACATCGATGGTGATGCCCTGCTCGCGCTCGGCCGAGAGGCCGTCCACCAGCAAGGCGAAATCGGGAGCGGCACCCTGCGTGCCGAACTTGCGCGAGTCGCTGTCGAGCGCGCTGAGCTGGTCATCGAAGACCGCACCGGCTTCGTAGAGCATGCGGCCGATGAGCGTCGACTTGCCGTCGTCGACGGAGCCGCAGGTGATGAAGCGCAGAAGCGTGTGCTGGCCGGTTTCGGAAACGCCCGGCGTATCGTTGGCAGGCAGAAGGTTCTGTGCCGGCTTCGGCACCTTCTTCTTGGCCAGGTTCCTGGCGACGGCAAAGCCCATCAGAAATAGCCTTCCTGCTTCTTCTGCTCCATCGAGCCCGAGCCGTCGTGGTCGATGACCCGGCCCTGTCGTTCGGAGGACCGCGACGAGCGCATCTCGGCGATGATATCGGTCAGGCTCGCCGCCTCGCTCTCGACGGCACCGGTCAGCGGATAGCACCCGAGCGTGCGAAAGCGGACCATGCGGGTCTCGATGACCTCGCCCGGGCGCAGTTCCATGCGCTCGTCGTCGCGCATGATCCAGGCACCATCGCGCTGCACGACCGGCCGCGGCGCGGCGAAATAGAGCGGCACCACGGGGATGTTTTCGAGCGCGATGTAGTCCCACACGTCACGCTCGGTCCAATTCGATAGCGGGAAGACGCGAAAGCTCTCGCCGCGATGCTTGCGGGTGTTGAAGAGCTGCCAGGGTTCGGGTCGCTGGTTCTTCGGGTCCCAGCGATGCTCGGCGGAGCGCAGCGAGAAGACGCGTTCCTTGGCCCGGCTCTTCTCCTCGTCGCGTCGCGCTCCGCCGAATGCGGCGTCGAACTTGTGAAGGTCGAGCGCCTGCTTCAGCCCCTGCGTCTTCATCACGTCGGTATGGACGCGCGAGCCCGAGGCGAAGGGGTTGATGCCGGCCTCGACGCCCTCGCGGTTGATGTGGACGATCAGGTCGAGCCCGAGGCGCAACGCCGTTTCGTCGCGAAAGGCGATCATGTCGCGGAACTTCCAGGTCGTGTCGACATGGAGCAGCGGGAAAGGCGGCCTGGCGGGATAGAACGCCTTCATCGCGAGATGCAGCAGGACAGCGGAGTCCTTGCCGATCGAATAGAGTAGCACCGGCTTGTCGCAGGTCGCCACCACCTCGCGGATGATGAAGATGGCTTCAGCCTCGAGCTTCTGGAGATGGCTGAGCTGGATCATGCGCGCGTCTCCACCGGCACGGCCCTGGCCCGTGCCAGCTTTCCGTCGGCGCCTACATGCAGGCCGCATTCCTTGGCGGCGTCGTCCTCCCACCACCAGCGCCCGGCCCGCTCCGGCTCGCCGGGGCGGATGGCGCGGGTGCAGGGCTGGCAGCCGATCGAGACGAAACCCTGCGCGTGCAGCGGGTTGATCGGCACGTCATTGTCTTCGGCGAAGGCGAGCGTGCGCTCGCGCGTCCAGTCGACCAGAGGGCTGACCTTGACGAGGCCCCGCGCCAGATCCGCCTCCGCGAGCGGAACGGCACCGCGCGCGGCCGACTGGTCGGACCTAAGGCCCGTCAGCCAGATATCGGCGCCCGCCAGCGCACGGGCCAGCGGCTCGACCTTGCGGATATCGCAGCAGGATTTGCGGGCACCGCGCGAGCCGTAGAAGCCGTTGATGCCGTTCTGGCGGACATAGAGCTCGACCGCGTCATGGCGCGGATAATAGGGGCGGATCAGGATGCCATAGCGCTCCTCGGTCTCCTGCCATAGTGCGTAGACTTCCGGGAAGAGCCGGCCCGTGTCGAGCGTGGCGAAACGGACCGGCAGCTTTGCCGTTGCGATGAAATGGGTCAGGACCTGATCTTCAAGCCCGAAGGACGTTGTGAAGACAGCCTCGCCCTCGGCTCCTGCGACGATGCCGGCAAGCCGGCTCCGGACATCATCCGCGGCGAGTACTGCGTTCAATGCGCCAGCGCGGCGCACGAGCTTTTCGGCGAGACCGGCCCCCGTAGCCGTTTCGGCCTGCACGATCTCATTCTGGGCGGGGCTTTTCGCCATTGTCCTGCCACGTCGTTCGTTCGGTAAATCGAACGAAAAATCTATACCCGTTGGGGCAGAATCTCAATTCACGTGCGATAGCGTGTTTTTTCTTATTTCACTTTTACAAGAGAAGATTGTTTTGGCGAACGCTGCGTCTGCCGCGCAAGCCATCGTTCCA
>NZ_JBIWYK010000334.1:0-3589 GCF_044752385.1 Allobosea sp. CER48
GTAACCGATGACGACGTCAGCCGCCTCGACCCAGGGTGGAAGGAAGGCAACCCGCCGCGAATGGATCGGCCTGATCGCGATCGCGCTGCCCTGCATGATCTATTCGATGGACCTCACGGTGCTGAATCTCGCCGTGCCAACATTGACCCGGGACCTGAAGCCCAGCGCGAGCCAGCTGCTCTGGATCATCGACATCTACGGCTTCATGGTCGCCGGCTTCCTGATGACCATGGGTACGCTGGGGGACCGCATAGGCCGCCGTCGGCTGCTGATGATCGGCGCCGCCTTCTTCGGCATCGCCTCGGCCGTCGCAGCCTTCTCGAACAGCGCGGAGATGCTGATCGCCATGCGCGCCGTGCTCGGCATCGCAGGAGCGACCCTTGCTCCCTCGACCCTGTCGCTCATCACCGTTATGTTCACCGACGAGAAGGAGCGCACCTTCGCGATCTCGATGTGGATCGCCAGCTTCTCCGTAGGCGCGATCATCGGGCCGGTCGTCGGCGGCTTCCTGATCGAGTATTTCTGGTGGGGATCGGCGTTCCTGATCGCGGTGCCGCCGATGCTGCTGCTGCTCGCCATCGGCCCGATACTGCTGCCCGAATACCGCGCTCCGAATGCCGGCCGCATCGACATCCTGAGCGCGTTGCTCTCGCTCGCCGCCGTACTCGGGCTGGTCTACGGCATCAAGCACTGGGCCGCCGACGGGTTTGACTGGCAGGCCGCCGCCGCGGTCGTCGCCGGGCTCGGCTTCGTCCTGCTCTTCCTGCGCCGGCAGGCGAGGCTCGCCGATCCGATGATCGATCTCGCCATGTTCCGCATTCCCGCATTCCGCGCGGCGCTGGCGATCAACCTGGCCGGCATCCTCTTCATGTTCGGCAGCTTCATCTTCCTGGCGCAGTATTTCCAGTTGGTAGCGGGGCTTACGCCGCTGCAGGCCGGCCTCTGGTCACTGCCTTCGGCGGTCGCCTTCACGCTGGCTTCCTTCGTGACGCCCAGCCTCGTCGGCCGCTTCACGCCGGCAGCATTGATGGCCGGTGGCATGGCGGTCTCGGCGCTCGGCTTCGTCTGGCTCGTCTTCGCACCGGGCCTGGTGCAGATCGTCGCGGCCTCCGTCGTGTTCTCGATCGGATTCACCCCGGTGATCACGCTGACGACCGGCATCGTCGTCGGCTCCGCCCCGCCCGAGCGCACCGGTGCAGCCTCGGCCATGTCCGAAACCAGCGTGGAGCTCGGCGGCGCGCTCGGCATCGCCGTTCTGGGCAGCCTGGGTGCCGCGCTTTACCGCAGTCGCATGGCGGATGTCGTCGTACCCGGTGTCAGCGCCGAGGCGCTGGCGCCCGCGCGGTCGACACTGGGCGGAGCGCTCGCCTTCGCGACAGGGCTCCCGCCCGAGCAGGCCGGGCCCATGCTGGCGCAGGCCAGCGAGGCGTTCATGCTCGGTTTCCGGGCGGCAGCGACCCTGTCGATCGTCGGCATGCTGTTCTGCATCGTCGTCACGCTGACGACACTGCGCGGCGCGCGCACCGGCGAAGCGCACTGAACCCACACCGGTCAGCTTGCTGCGCGAGCCGACCGGCAGTTCGGCCTCATCACGACGTGGAGCTTGCGGCCCTTGAAGCCGTCAGGCGAGCGCCGCCATCGCGGCGATCGGCTGCACCGGCAGCCCCTCGAGCACCCTGGCGAGCCCGGCGGGATCGACCTCTCCGCCACGCATGGTCTCGTCGCGATGGATGCCGCCGGCGATGAACAGGCTGTCGAAGCCCATCAGCCGTGCGCCGGCGAGATCCGTCCGGACGGCGTCTCCGATCACCAGCACCTTGTCGGCCTCGACCGGGCGCCCCCCGCGCGCCTCGGCCGCGGCAGCGAGCGCAAGGTCATAGGCAGGGCGATGGGGCTTGCCAGCCCAGGCGACCTTGCCGCCGAGCTCCTCATAGATCGCCGCCAGCGAACCGGCGCAGGGCAGCAGATCCTCGCCCACATGCACGACGAGATCGGGATTGCCGCAGATGAAGGGCAGGCCGCGCCGGGCGAAGCGCTCCAGCTGGGGCCGGTACTGTTCCGGCGTCTCGGTCCGGTAGTCGAAGAGCTCGGTCGCGACCACGATGTCGGCTGCCACCTCGTCGACCAGCTCGACCCCGAGGCCGGCAAAGACCGAGCGATCGCTCTCCCAGCCGATATGGTAGACCTGCTTGTGATGGCTCTCGGCCACCAGCGAGCGCGTGACGTCGCCGGAGGTGACGAGCCGATCCCAGGCCTCCCTCGGCACGCGCTTTGCGTCGAGCAGGCCAGCGACCTGTTCCGACGGCGAGGGCGCATTGGACAGGAGCGCCACCGCCCCGCCACGGGCGCGGAATGCCATCAGCGCCTCGCAGGCAGGCTCCAGCGCCCAGAGCCCGTCATGGACGACGCCCCACACGTCGCTGATCAGCACATCGTAGCGGGCGAGGAGATCGCCTGCGCGCTTCAGAACGGGAACGGTCATCAGGCCTTTGCCTCGGCAGTCATGCGCGCCTCGACCTCGGCCCGGCTCGGCAGCGGCGCTACCGCGCCATAACCCTGCGTCGACAGCGCGGCCGCCACGTTGGCGTAGGCGCCCGCCGCGAAGGCGTCGCCCGTCCGCAGGTATTCGGCGAGGAAGGCGCCATCATAGCAATCCCCGGCGCCGGTCGCGTCGATCGCATTGACCTTGATCGGCCGGAAGCGTTCGCGCCGCACCGGCGTCGCGACCAGGGAGCCCTCATGGCCGAGCGTCAGCGCCACCACGCGCGCGCCAAGGCCGAGATAGAAATCGGCGATGGCATCGGGATTGTTCAGCCCGGTGAGCTGCGTCGCGTCGTCGAGCCCCGGCAGGATAATGTCGGCCATGGCGCAGGCGGCGTGGATGATGGCCCGTGCGCGGGTCAGCGGCCAGAGCTTCAGGCGCAGATTGGTGTCGTAGGCGGTCAGCACACCGGCCTTGCGCGCGGTCTCGAAGGCCTCGAACACCGCATCGCAGGCGCTCGCGGATATGGCCTGGCTGATGCCGGAAGCCTGGACGATGCGGGCTGAGCGGATCAGATCGCGCGGCAGATCACGCGGGCTGTAGAGGCTCGCGGCCGAGCCGGCACGCAGATAGGAGAAGACGTGGCCGGACGGGCCGTGATCCACGAAGTAGAGTCCCGTGGGCGCGGTCGGATGCGTCGCGACACGGGAATCGTTGACACCCTCGCGCTTCCACAGGGCCCGGATCGAGTGGCCGGCGCTGTCATCGCCAAGCGCGCCGAGATAGCCAACCGACATGCCCTGCCGCGCCGCCGCAACTGCGCAGTTGGAAGTGTCGCCGCCATGGCCGAACAGGAAGGCCCCGGTCTCGGCCCGGGTCGCATTGAACTCGCCGAGCGGCTCGCCCAGGCACAGAAGATCGAATTGGCTGTCCGTCACGATTTGAAACCATTCAGGTGGCGCCGCTGCGCCGGGAAGCCGTGCCTTCCTAGAGCATAGGATCGAAAAGGGGAAACCGGATTTCGACCCCTTCCCGCTCGGGCGGTGCTGCCGCGCGTCGCGATTACTCGGCCGCCTCGCGCTTCGACGACAGGTTCATCAGCCGATC
>NZ_JBIWYK010000335.1:0-3576 GCF_044752385.1 Allobosea sp. CER48
GCGGCATCGCCGACGGACGCGGCCTTGCCGCCGCCCTGATGCTCGGCGCCGACGGGGTGCTGGTCGGGACGCGGTTCTGGGCAAGCCGGGAGGCCCTGGTCCATGAGCGCCACCACGCGGCAGCCGTTGGCGCGACCGGCGACCGGACGGTCCGGACCTCGCTGCCCGACATCGCCCGCCAGCTCGACTGGCCGAGCCCATTCGACATCCGCGTTGCCGACAACGCCTTCATCGCCCGATGGGCCGGGAGGGATGACGAACTGAAGGCGGCCATCGCGAGCGAGGCTCCGGCCTATCGCGAAGCCTTCATGGCCGGCGATCCCGACAAGGCCGCGGTCATCTTCGGCGAGGCAGCCGGACTGGTCTCCGACATTCCCGGCGCGGGCGAGATCGTCGAGCGCATGGTCTCGGAGGCCGCGCCTCTGCTCGGTGGCGCAAGCCGTTTCCTCGCCTGAGCGTCAGCGCAACAGTTTCAGCAGTCCTGTCGCCTTCAGCCCGCCGCCGGCCAGCACGGCGTAGACGACAACCGCCGCGGTCGACAGCAGCAGCACCGCCATCAGCAGCGGCTCGAAAGGCAGCGTGGCCGTCAGCCTCAGCACCAGCGGTGCCGCCCACCAGGCGAGCAGCCCGCAGAGCGCTGCAGCGCCGCAGACGATTCCCGCAAAGCCGGGCAGGCGCCGGTCGGGCTGGGTCCAGCCGCGGCGCCGGGCGAGCACGAACAGCGCCAGCAGGTTGACCCAGGCGCCGGCAGCGGTCGCGAGCGCCAGGCCCGGCGCACCCCAACTGCGCCAGAGCACGAGCTTGAGTGCGAGATTGCAGGCGATGGCCGCGAGTGCGACCAGCATCGGCGTCTTCGTGTCGCCGCGGGATTGGAACGCAGAGACCTGCGTGCGGATCATCACGATCGCCGGCAGGCCGAGCGCGTAGGCAAAGAGCACCGCGCCGGCCGCCGCGCTGGCCTGCGCATCGAAGGCGCCGCGCTGGAACAGTCCTGCGACCATCAGATCGGGGACCGCGACGAAGGCCGCGACGAATGGGGCGCTGGCCACGAGCGAGATTGCGATGGCGCGGTTCTGCGCCCGGTTGGCGGCGGCCTCGTCGCCGCGTGCGATCGCCCGGCTCATGGCCGAGAGCGCGACGGTGCCGACCGCGATGGCGATCAGCCCGAGCGGCAACTGGTAGAGCCGCTCGGCGTAATAGAGCGCGGCATAGCCGCCGCGGGGCAACAGCGAGGCGATGATGGTGTCGGCGAAGATCGCGATCTGTTGCCCGGCCGAGCCGATCACGGCAGGGCCGAAAGTCTTTAGGAAGCGCCGCACGCCGGCATCCATGCGCGGCCGCACGATCGTGCTGGAAACACCGGCGCGCTTGGCGGCGACATAGAGAAGGGCCCACTGCGCAACGCCCGAGATCGCGACGCCCCAGGCCGCGGCATAGGCGGCGCTCGGGAACAGGAAGGGCACGGCCAGCGCCGCCATGATGAAGAGGTTGAACAGAATGGGTGCGCCGGCAAAGGCGGCGAAGCGGTCGACCGCGTTCAGCGTGGCACCCAGGAAGGTGACCATGGTCACGAAGAGCAGATAGGGGAAGGTGATCCGCGTCAGGGCGACGGCCAGGTCGAACACCGCCGGATCGTTCACGAAGCCTGGCGCGAGCAGGGTCACGAGCCAGGGCATCAGCGGCAGCGCCAGCACCAGCAGCACGATCTGCACGACGAGGAGGACGGTGAAGAGCCGGTCCGCGAAGAGATTGGCGGCCTCCTGGCCCTGTCGCTCGGCGACATGCGCGTAGGTCGGCACATAGGCCTGGTTGAAGGCGCCCTCGCCGAAGATGGCGCGGAAATGGTTGGGCAGCCGCAGTGCCACCGAGAAGGCATCCATCATCGCGCCGGCACCGAGGACGGCCGCCAGCATGACGTCGCGGGCGAAGCCGGTGAGCCGCGAGACGAGCGTGTAGCCGCCGACCGACAGGATGTTCTTGAGCATGAAGGCCTAGCGGATCAGCGGCGGCAGGGCGTCACCGCGCGGATGGTCGACGGTACGGGCATCGAAGCCGACGCGCTCCCCGATCAGGTAGAGCGGCCGGCGCTTCACCTCGGCGAAGATGCGCCCGACATATTCGCCGATCATGCCGAGCGAGAGCAGCTGGATGCCCGAGAAGAACATGATCGAGACGATCAGGGACGGGAAGCCGGGCAGGTCGGTGCCGAACAGCAGGGTGCGCAGCAGGAAGTAGACGGCTGTCAGTGCGGCGATGACGGCGATGACGGCGCCGGACCACGTCGCCACCTTCAGGGGAACGGTGGAGAACGAGGAGAGGCCGTCGAAGGCGAAGGAGAACAGCTTGCGATACTTGAATTTCGACTGGCCGTGTTCCCGCTCCGCGACATGGAACGGCACGCCGATCGAACGGAAGCCGACCCAGGCATAGAGACCCTTGGAGAAGCGGGATCGTTCCGGCAGTGCCCGCAGCGCATCGACGGCCTTGCGGTCGAGCAGCCGGAAGTCGCCGGCGCCTTCCGGCAGGTCGGTCTCGCCGAAATAGGAGAAGATCCGGTAGAACGCCTTGGCGAAGTTGCGCTTCAGCCGCGTTTCGTCCTCGCGGCTGGTTCGCTGGCCGTAGACGTTGAGATAGCCCTCGTGCCATTTCTCCAGGAATGCCGGGATGACCTCGGGCGGGTGCTGGAGATCGGCATCCATGATGATGACGGCATCGCCCATCGCATGGTCGAGCCCGGCAGCGATGGCGATTTCCTTGCCGAAGTTGCGGCTGAACGAGACGGCGCTGATCCGTGGATCGTCGGCGTTCAGGGTCCGGATGACCGACAGGGTGTCGTCGCGGCTGCCATCGTCGACGAAGACGATTTCCCAGGAGGAAACCTCGTTCGCCAGCACTGTCCGCAGGCGGTCGACCAGCAGTTGCAGATTGGCGGCCTCGTTGTGCACGGGCACGACGATCGAGAGCTCCGGCCAGCGGGCCGCCCGGGGCGCGCGTTGAACAGGCTGGGAGGCGGGATCCGACACAAACGACCTTTCCAGGCGACCTGCCGACAAGGGTGACGCGCGAGGCACAGAACCTTAAAGCTTGCCGACCGACAAGCCCGCAGCGCTATACCCCGAACCGACTCAACAAGGGACAACAAAAGGCATGGCGAAAGGCTTCATCCTCTGCGCCGATGATTTTGCCATGACCGAGGGCGTCAGTCGTTCGATCCTCGCGCTGCTCGGGCATGGCAAGCTGACGGCGACGGGGGCAATGACCAATCGTCCGCATTGGCGCTGGTTTGCGCCGGAGCTTGCCGCGTTTGCCGGGAAGGCCGATCTCGGCCTGCACCTCAATCTCACCTGTGCCGAGCCGATCACGACAATGCCGCGCCTCGCCCCGGGCGGGCTCTTGCCGGGCCTGAAGGCTGTGGCTCGCGCGGCTGCATCCTCCGGCGCGGCGAGGGCCGAGATCGCCGCCGAGATCGCGCGCCAGCTCGACGCCTTCGAGGACGCGATGGGGCGTGCCCCCGATTTCGTCGACGGCCACCAGCATGTGCACGTGCTTCCGGGCGTACGACGGGCGCTGCTCGAT
>NZ_JBIWYK010000336.1:0-3562 GCF_044752385.1 Allobosea sp. CER48
CGGCGCTCCGCCCCTTGGCAGCGGATGTCAGGATTTGACTTTGCTCCGGGATTGACCTGCATCAACGCAAAAGTCTTTATTCGCCATAGCGTTGACGAATGACGAAATTCGTCATAAGGATCAATTCTTCACCGCATTCGTTGAAATAAAACTAGCCGGCAACGCCGTGAGTCATTCCGAACGCGATACCAAGCAGATCATCGTCGATACCGCCGAGCGTTTTTTCCGGGACATCGGCTATCAAAAGACGACCGTGGCGGACATCGCCAAGTCCCTACGGATGAGCCCCGCCAATGTCTATCGCTTCTTCGACTCCAAGAAGTCGATCAACGAGGCGGTACTCGAGCGCTACAAGCGCGAGCAGGAAGAGGCGATCGCCACCATCGCCACGGAAGATCGGCCGGCCGCCGACCGCCTGCGCGACATCCTTGCCGTTTCCTACCGGCTCAATGCCGCCCGTTTCGCCGGGCATGCCCGGATGCAGGAAATGGTCTGCGCGGCCATGGAGGAGAGCTGGGATGCGATCATCGCGCATATCGAGCGGTTCGACGTGGTCCTGCGCGGAGTCGTGGCCGACGGCATTGCCCGTGGCGAGTTCCGGCCGGTGGATCCGGCCCAGGCGACGGGCTGCATCCGTACGGCGATGATCCGCTTCATGCACCCGCTTCTGATTACGCAATGCGAGTGCATTCCCGGCCCCTCGCCCGATGAAATGATCAGTTTCGTGCTCAATGCGCTGATGGCCAGGCCGGCGCCAAACTGAGCCCGCGCCGCAACGGCGCGTTGACAAGCCATCGACGGAGCGGGATACCCCGCCTGACATGGCCACCCTGCCCAAACAAAGTCTCAAGAAAGCAGCCGTCGTCCTCCACGACCTC
Source organism: Allobosea sp. CER48 (assembly GCF_044752385.1). NCBI lineage: Bacteria > Pseudomonadati > Pseudomonadota > Alphaproteobacteria > Hyphomicrobiales > Alloboseaceae > Allobosea > Allobosea sp. CER48. Next base: position 879 of record NZ_JBIWYK010000336.1, read on the forward strand.
GTGATGACGGCGCTGGCGATCTGGCTCGTCTTCGTGGTCCGCTTCGAAGGCTGGCAACTCGCCGAGCACCTGCGCTACCTGCCGCGCTTCCTGCCCTTCTTCGTCGCGTATGCCGGGCTGGTCTACTGGTTCTTCTCGCTCTACCGCTCGAAGTGGCGCTTCGCCTCGCTGCCGGACCTGTCGAACATCGTCAAGGCGGTCTCGGTCCTGACGGTGAGCCTGCTGGCGATCGATTACGTGCTGGTCGCACCCAACTTCTACGGCGCATTCTATTTCGGCAAGATCACGATCGCGCTCTACTGGCTCGTCCAGAACGCGCTGCTCGGGGGGCCGCGACTGGCCTATCGCTACTTCAAATATGCCCGCTCCCGCACCTCGGCCGGGCGCGAGGCGACGCTGCCGACCCTGATCCTGGGCCGCGGCGTCGAGGTGGAGACGGTGATCCGCGCGATGGAAACCGGGACGATGCGGCGGCTGCGGCCGGCCGGCATCCTGTCGCCGCGCCCGGACGATCTCGGCCAGTCGATCCGCGGCATTCCCGTGCTCGGCCTGCTCGCAGACATCGAGGTGATCGCTTCCGATGCCGCCGAGCGCGGCGAAGCCTTCCGGCGCATCGTCGCCACGCCCTCGGCCCTCCTGCCGGAGGCACAGCCCGAGAAGTGGCTGGCGCGCACCCGCAAGCTCGCCCTGCCGATCTCGCGCATCGAGGCGCTCGGCGAAGGCGGGCGCGACACCGAGGTCGCCCCGCTCGAGATCGAGGATCTGCTGGTGCGGTCGACCGTCATCATCGACCGCGAGCGGCTGGGCACCTTCCTCAAGGGCAAACGCGTCATCGTGACGGGTGGCGGCGGCTCGATCGGCTCGGAGATCTGCCTGCGCTGCGCCGCGTTCGGCGCGGCCGAACTGCTGATCGTCGAGAGCTCCGAGCCTGCCCTGTTCCAGATCACCGAACTGCTCTCCATCCAGGCTCATGACACGGCCGTCTCGGGCGTGCTCGCCGATGTGCGAGACCGTGAGCGGATCATGCCGCTTTTCGCGGCCTTCCAGCCCGACATCGTCATCCACGCCGCCGCGCTGAAGCACGTTCCCTATCTCGAGGCGGACTGGAGCGAGGGCATCAAGACCAACATCTTCGGATCCGTGAACGTCACCGACGCGGCCGTCGCCGCCGGGGCCAAGACCTTCGTGATGATCTCGACCGACAAGGCGATCGAGCCGGTTTCGATGCTCGGCGCAACCAAGCGCTTCGCCGAGATGTACGCGCAGTCGCGCGATGCCGAGTTCGTGGCTGCGGCCTCCGGCGTGCGCCTCGTCGCGGTGCGCTTCGGCAACGTGCTGGGTTCGGTCGGCTCGGTCGTGCCGAAATTCAAGGCGCAGATCGCCCGCGGCGGGCCGGTCACGGTCACCAGCCCCGACATGATCCGCTACTTCATGACGATCCGCGAAGCCTGCGATCTCGTCCTCACTGCGGCTTCGCACGCCCCGGAAGGCGGCCCCGATGCGGAGCGCGCTGCGGTCTATGTGCTGAAGATGGGCCAGCCCATGCGCATCATGGACCTCGCCGAGCGGATGATCCGCCTCGCCGGCTTCGAGCCCGGTGAGGACATCGAGATCATCGTCTCCGGCGTCAGGCCGGGCGAGCGCCTGAACGAGATCCTGTTCGCCCATGACGAGCCGATGGCCGAAACAGGGCTCGACGGCGTGATGGCTGCCAAGCCGATCTTTGCCGGCCGAGTCCGCATGCAGGGCTGGCTCGCCCAGCTGGAAGCAGCAGTAAAGGCTGACGATCGCGCCGCGGCACTCGCCGTACTGGACGAGGCCATCCCGGATTTCAGCCGGCGCGAGATTCAGCTGCCAGACGCGCCAGCGCCGCGTGCGTCTCAGCCGGCGGCTGCCAGCCAGCACTGAGCAGCCTCGCTGGCCGGGCGACCAGGCTACCCGCCAGCTTGAGAAAGATTTCCTCGCGCCCGGCGAAACGCGCCAGACGCCGAAGCAGGGGCTCGGGGATCGCCAGCAGCCCGGGCGCGCGGCCAAGCCCTGCGCGCATCGCCGCGAGCATGCCGGCAACATCGATCGGCTCGGGATCTGAGACCGTGTAGACCTGGCGCGCGGGACACTCCGGCAGCAGCGCGAAACGAATCGCATCGGCCATGTTCTCGACGGCCAGCAGCGAGCGCGGCGCCTTCAGCCCGCCGAACGGCAGGGGCACCGGCAGGCGGGCAAGCCGCAGCAGCGCCGCCATGTTCGCCTTGACGCCGGGGCCGTAGATCAGCACCGGGCGCAGCGCTACCCAGTCGAGATCGAGCGCCTCAAGCCCGCGCTCCGCGGCGAGCTTGGAACGGCCATAGGGATCGGTTGGGCCCGGTTCTGCATCCTCCGTCAACGGCCGCCCATCGAAGGCACCGGACAAAGCCTTTATCGAAGAAAGATAGACGAAGCGCCGCACGCCGGACGCAGCGGCCGCCTGCGCCAGCTCCAGCGTTGCCTGGGTGTTGATCCGGGCATAGAGCGCCTCGTCGAGGCCCGGCCCGGCATGGGCGAGCCCGGCCATGTGGACGACATGGTCGACCCCTTCGAGAGCGGGCCGCCAGTCGATCGGCTCGGAAAGGTCGCCGGTCGCCACCGTCTCGACCCCTTCCGGCATCGGCTGCGGTCGGCGCTGAGCGAGGCGCAGGCGATAACCT
>NZ_JBIWYK010000337.1:0-3541 GCF_044752385.1 Allobosea sp. CER48
GCTCGCCTCAACCCGCCCGTGGTCTAGGGCCGGCGCGGCCCGCGCAAAACTTGACCACCCCGCCTCTGAACGTGCATGACCTGTGGCCGTATTCACGGGTCCGGCCATGCGCGTTCTGTTGATCGACAACTACGACAGCTTCACCTGGAACCTGGTCCACCTGATCGGTGGCCTGGGAGCCGAGGTCGATGTCTGGCGTAACGACGCGCTGTCGGTGGAAGAGGCGCTCGGCGGCGAGCATGATGCGATCGTGCTCTCGCCCGGCCCCTGCACGCCCAACGAAGCCGGAATCTGCCTCGACGTGGTCCGGCAGGGCGGCGAGCGCAAGCCGATCTTCGGCGTCTGCCTCGGCCTGCAGGCGATGGGACAGGCCTTCGGCGGCGAGGTCGTGCGGGCGCCCATCCCGATGCACGGCAAGGTCTCGCCGATCCGGCACAAGTCGCGTGGCCTCTTCCGCGGCATCAACGGACCGTTGCAGGCGACGCGCTACCACTCCCTCGTGGTCGACCGCGGCTCCTGCCCCGCCGTCTTCGACATCGAGGCCGAGACCGATGACGGCCTGATCATGGCTCTCTCGCACCGGGAGCTGCCCGTTCACGGCGTCCAGTTCCATCCGGAGAGCATCGCCTCCGAGCATGGCGCGACGATCCTGCGGAATTTCCTCGACCTCGCGGAGCGATGGCAGAGCGAACGCGAAGCCTCCGCCCTGACCCCAACAGCCTGAATCCGCAGAGTTCCCATGGACGATTTCAAACCCTTCATCGCCAAGGTCGCGACCGGAGCGACGCTCTCGCGCGAGGAGGCGCGGGACGCCTTCGACACTATTCTCTCGGGCGAAGTGACGAACGCACAATCCGCCGCCTTCCTGATGGCGCTGCGCGTGCGCGGCGAGACGATCGACGAGATCGCCGGCGCCGTCGGCGCCATGCGCGGCAAGATGCTGCCCGTGAAGGCCCCGGCAGACGCGATCGACATCGTCGGCACCGGCGGCGATTCCTCCGGGTCCTACAACGTCTCGACGCTGGCCTCGATCATCACCGCGGCCTGCGGCGTGCCCGTCGCCAAGCACGGCAACCGCGCGGCGTCCTCGCGCTCCGGCGCGGCCGACGTGCTCACGGCGCTCGGCGTCAAGGTCGGGCTCGATTCGGCCGGAACCGAACGCTGCATCGCCGAGGCGGGCGTCGGCTTCATGTTCGCCCCGACCCATCACGCCTCGATGCGCCATGTTGCGCCGGTGCGCACCGAACTCGGCACGCGCACGATCTTCAACCTGCTCGGCCCGCTGTCGAACCCGGCCGGCGTAAAGCGCCAGCTGATCGGCGCCTTCTCCGAGACCTGGCTCGAACCCATGGTCAAGGTGCTGGCATCGCTCGGCTCGACCCGCGTCTGGGCCGTGCACGGCTCGGACGGGCTCGACGAGATCACCACCACCGGCCCGACCCGCGTCGTCTCGCTCGAGAACGGCAAGATCGAGAGCTTCACGATCAGCCCCGCCGATGTCGGCCTCGAACCGGCGAAGCCGGAGGAGTTGCGCGGCGGCACGCCGGAGCAGAACGCAGCGGCGCTGAATGCCGTGCTCGTCGGGGAGAGGACCGGTTTCCGCGACATCGCCGCCTTCAACGCCGCTGCGGCGCTGCTCGTCGCCGGCAAGGCCGGGAATTTGAAGGACGGTTTCGCCCAGGCGACGGCTGCCCTCGACTCCGGCAAGGCGAAGGCTGTGCTCGACGCCCTCGTCAAAGCCTCGAACGCGTGAGGGCGGCATGACCGACATCCTCGCCAAGATCGAAGTCTACAAGCGCCAGGAGATCGCGGCCGCAAAGGCCGCCGTCCCGCCGGCCGAGATCGAGCGCCGCGCCCGGGCCGCCGGCAAGCCGCGCGGCTTCGCTGCTGCGCTCGCCGCGAAGCTCGCGGCCGGCAAGCCGGCGCTGATCGCCGAAATCAAGAAGGCGAGCCCCTCCAAGGGCCTCATCCGCGCCGATTTCGATCCACCTGCGCTGGCCCGCGCCTATGCCGCCGGCGGCGCGGCCTGCCTTTCGGTGCTGACCGACGCGCCCTCCTTCCAGGGGCAACCGGAGTTCCTGATGCAGGCGCGCGAGGCCTCCGGCCTGCCGGCGCTGCGCAAGGACTTCCTCTACGAGCCCTATCAGGTCTACGAAGCCCGCAGCTGGGGCGCCGACTGCATCCTGATCATCATGGCCGGCGTCGACGACGACAGCGCCCGGGCGCTGAACGAGACCGCGCGCGAGCTCGGCATGGATGTGCTCGTCGAGGTGCATGACGACGCCGAACTCGACCGGGCGCTCAAGCTCGAAAGCAGGTTGCTCGGCATCAACAACCGCGATCTGCGCAGCTTCCATGTCGATCTTGCGGTGACCGAGCGGCTGGCGCCGCGCGTGCCCGCCGATCGCATCGTCGTCGGCGAGAGCGGCATCTTCGCCCATGCCGATATCGCCCGCCTCAACCGGGCCGGCGTCAACACCTTCCTCGTCGGCGAGAGCCTGATGCGGCAGGCGGACGTCGCCACCGCGACGCGCACCCTGCTGACCGGCCAGGCCAACGAGAACGCGGCGTGAGCCGGCTCAGCCATCTCGACGCCCGGGGCCAGGCGCATATGGTCGATGTCGGCGACAAGGCCGAGACGACCCGCATAGCCGTCGCCGAGGGCAGCGTCGTGATGGCGCCGGAGACGATCGCGATCGTGCGCGATGGCAATGCCAGGAAGGGCGACGTGCTCGGCACCGCGCGCCTGGCCGGCATCATGGCCGCCAAGCGCACACATGAGCTGATTCCGCTCTGCCACCCGCTTCTGCTCAGCAAGATCGGCGTCGATCTCGATATCGACGAGGCCTTGCCCGGCGTGCGCGTGCGCGCCGAGGTGAAGATGAAAGGCCAGACCGGCGTCGAGATGGAGGCGCTCACCGCCGTTTCCGTCGCCTGCCTCACCGTCTACGACATGGTCAAGGCGGTCGACCGGGCGATGCGGATCGAGAACATCCGCCTGCTGCACAAATCCGGCGGCCAGTCCGGCGATTACGAGGCCAAGGTCGGTTGAGGGAGCAAGCATGATGTCATCCGCAAACCAGCCCGCATTCTTCGGCATCATGCGCTGATGGCACTCACCCCGGTCCCCGTCGCGCGCAAGGCGCTGCTTGAAAGCATCCCCGGGCAGACCGGCGTCGAGGTCCTGCCGCTCGCACAATGCGCCTGGCGCGTGCTCGCCGACGAACTCAGCGCGCTCCGGACCCAGCCGCCCTTCGCCAACTCCGCCATGGACGGCTATGCCGTGCGCGGCGACGACATGGCCCAGGGCGCCACGCTCGCGGTGATCGGGGAATCCGCCGCCGGCCGGGCCTTCGAGGGTGCGGTCGGCTCCGGCCAAGCCGTGCGGATCTTCACCGGCGCGCCGATGCCCGATGGCGCCGATACGATCCTGATCCAGGAAGATGCCGACGACGTCGGCAGCCCGACGATCCGCGTGCGCGTGCCTCCGGCCAAGGGAAAGTTCCTGCGTCCGGCAGGACTGGACTTCCGCAAGGGCGAC
>NZ_JBIWYK010000338.1:0-3529 GCF_044752385.1 Allobosea sp. CER48
TGCTTCGAGACTTTCCGCGGCGGGTCGGATGCCGAGAGGGCAAGAGCGCACGCCTCGGCATACTCTCTGGCTTCGACGGCCGCACGCGCGGGAATGGCGAAGACCGAGGATTGTCGCGCGCCGAGCAACGGCCGCACTTGCTGCTCCGGCCCGCGCCCCGAACCCGTCACCCGGTCCGGCAGGCCAATCGGCATGTCGACGGCCACGATGTCAGGCACGGTCTCGCCGGCAAACATGTCGCTGAAGCGTGGAAGGACCTGGACGACGGGGTCCCGATCCAGCTCCTGCGCATCGGCAAGGGCGACAATCCAGCCACCGGGACAGCCATCGACGCCGGCAATCCAGACCATGGCGCTCTCCTTCGTCTTTCGCAGCGCTGGCATTGCATCTGCGTTCGTCTACTGTGCGGTGCAGCACAAGCCGGCCGTGTCAGGAGAGACGATGACCACGATCCGCCCCCGCCGCAGCGCCCTTTATATGCCGGGCTCGAATGCTCGTGCCCTCGAGAAGGCGCGTGAGATTCCCGCCGATGTCCTAATCCTCGATCTGGAGGACGCGGTTGCGCCCGACGCCAAGGCCGCGGCACGCGAACAGGTCTGCGCCGCCGTGAAGGCCGGCGGCTACGGCCGTGCCGAACTCGTGATCCGCGTCAACGCCGTGGGAACCCCCTGGTTTGCCGATGACCTCGCCGCCGCGACCGAGGCCAGGCCGCAGGCGATCCTGATCCCGAAGGTGTCCGCGCCGGAGACGCTGCATGAGATCGGCCTCCAGCTCACCGGCCTGTGGGCGGACCCCGCCATCGCGGTCTGGGCGATGATGGAGACGCCGCTCGCCATCCTCGACGCCGAGCGCATCGCGCGCGCCGCCCGCGACCCTGTCACCCGGCTCGCCTGTTTCGTCATGGGCACCAACGATCTCGCCAAGGAGACGCGCGCCCGCTTCGTGCCTGGCCGTGCGCCTATGCTGCCTTGGCTGACGCAGGCGATCCTGGCGGCACGTGCCCACGGCATCGACATCCTCGACGGCGTCTATAACGACATCAAGGACGAGGCGGGCTTCTACGTCGAATGCGAACAGGGGCGCGATCTCGGCTTCGACGGCAGGACGCTCATCCACCCCTCGCAGGTCGCCGTCGCTAACGCGGTCTTTGCCCCGGGCGAGGCGGAGCTGGCGCGGGCCCGTGCCGTCATCGCGGCCTTCGACCTGCCGGAGAATGCCGGCAAGGGCGCGATCCAGCTCGACGGCCGCATGGTCGAACTGCTGCATGCGGAGATCGCGCGCCGCACGGTCGCACTGGCGGACGCGATCGCCTCCTGAAACGAAAGGGGCCGCGCCGGGCGCGACCCCTTCGATATCCGTGGCCGCCCGGTCAGCCCTTCTTGGCGGCCTTGGCGCGTTCCATGGCCTCGACGATCAGCTTCTTGGCTTCGGCGGCATCGCCCCAGCCCTTGAGCTTCACCCACTTGCCGGGCTCGAGATCCTTGTAGTGCTCGAAGAAGTGCTGGATCTGGTCGAGCGTGATCTTCGGCAGGTCGGTGTAGTTGTGAACGTTCTCGTAGCGCTTCGTCAGCTTCGGTACGGGCACCGCGATGATCTTCTCGTCGCCACCGCCCTCGTCCTCCATCAGCATCACGCCGATCGGACGCACGGCGATGTAGGAGCCCGGCACCAGCGGGCGCGTATTCGCGACCAGCACGTCGCAGGGATCACCGTCTTCCGACAGCGTGTGTGGAATGAAGCCGTAATTTCCCGGATACCGCATCGGGGTATAAAGGAAGCGGTCGACGAAGAGCGTGCCGGCTTCCTTGTCCATCTCGTACTTGATCGGCTCGCCTCCGATCGCCACTTCGATCAGGACGTTGACTTCGTCCGGCGGATTCTTGCCGATGGAGATGGCGTCGATGCGCATTGGAAACCTGTCCTTGGGATATTTCGCCGGGCCTTATGCCGTTTCGACACGGAAAGTCCAACCCCTTCCTTCGTTGTTCCGGGCCCGACGGCCCGGGCGGCGCGATTTGCGCTGCGGGATTCCCGCTGGTATCGGGCGCTGCATGAACCTGACCGGATCCTTCCCATGCTGACGCGGCTACGCCCCGACGAGGAGCGCTATGCCCGCCGCATGGCACGCATCGCGCGCTGGGACCGGCCGATCGAGGGCCGCGGCCAGCGCCTGCGCGCCTGGGCCAACATGCTGCTCGTCGACCACGGCATCTTCCGCCTGGCCTATCTCAACGCACATCGCGTGACGCCGCGGCTGTGGCGCTCGGCACAGCCTGCCCCGCACCAGATCGCGCGCTTCGCGCGCGAGGGCGTGAAGACGATCGTCAATCTCCGTGGCGGACGGGAGCATGGCTCCTGGCCCTTGCAGAAGGAGGCCGCCGAGCGCCACGGCATCGCCCTCGTCGATTTCGTCCTGCGCTCCCGCGGCGCCCCGGATCGCGAGACCATCCTCGGCGCGAAGGATTTCTTCGCGACGCTCGAGGAACCGGCGCTCGTGCACTGCAAGTCCGGCGCCGACCGTGCCGGCTTCTTCTCGGCGCTTTACATGCTCGTCCATGAAGGGCGCCCCCTCGAGGAAGCCATGCGCCAGCTCTCCTGGCGCTACGGCCATTTCCGCTTTGCAAAGACCGGGATCCTCGACGCCTTCTTCGAGGCCTATCGTCGCGAGGGCGAGGCCGAGGGCATCGCCTTTCTCGATTGGGTCGAGACCATCTACGATCCGGAACGGCTGGAGCGCGAATTCAAGCCCGGCCTGGTTTCGTCGTTGATCGCCGACCGTCTGATCCGCCGGGAATAGCCCTCCGCGGCAGGCTCAGCGGGCCGGGCTCCCGACGACGCCGTCGCCGACGGGCGTCCCTTCGGCTTCGCCCAGATGAAGCCAGATGAACCCGGTATGCGCCAGCGCTCGCAGGATCGAGATCAGGCCGATCGCCTGCAACAGACCGGCCGAGAGCGCACCAAACGAGATCATGGTCGCGATGATCGCGACAAGCGCGGCCGCATTGATCACGACCTGCCAGACGGGCTGGCGCGACAAGGTCGCCATGTCCTGCAACGGCGTCAGCACCGCGATGCCGGCATAGAAGGGGGCAAGCAGGGCAAGCACCTGGCCGAGGCTGTCCCAATGCGTTCCTTCGAACAGCGGCTCGACCAGTGTCCCGGCCAGGGCGATCGTGCCGAACAGCAGCGCGGCGATGCCGAGCAGGCCGAGCGTCATGCCGCGCGCCGCCAGACGTCGGCGCTGGCCTGCGCGGCTTCTCAGCCAGTTCACGGCGATGGGCGCCGTCACCGTGCCGAACATCTGCGTCGGCATCTCGAGAAGCCGCATCGACAGCGCGACCTGCGCGGCGAGAGCTGTATTGGCGGCATAGGGCAGCGCCAGAACGGGGGCGATCGCAAAGCCAAAAGCCAGCAGCGCGCTCGGCAGCAGCGTCACCGGAACGCTGCGCCAATGATAGGCAGCGGCGAAGAGGCCGTGACGCGACCAGAGGCGCGGCGTCACGAGCGGCAGAATGGCCTGCCAGCGCCC
>NZ_JBIWYK010000339.1:0-3528 GCF_044752385.1 Allobosea sp. CER48
GCGCAGGGGCGGCTGCAACTGCCGTCGTGTTCCGGCGGCTCGCGATATGGTCGAGCGGCATGGACACGTCGCCCCGGCGGCCGGCACGCGTCACGATCTCGGTCAGATCGTTCAGCGCCTTGATCTGCTCGGCCACGACGCGGCGCATGGTCGAGGTCGACTCCTGGGCCTCCTGCGGCATCTCGAGCACGCCGCGCTTCAGCTCGGCGCGGGTGGCTTCCAGCTCGCGCTGGATGTCGCCGGTGACGCCGCGCATGTCCTTCGCCGCCTGCTGGAAGCGCTCGGTCACCTTGGAGATCTCGCCGCTGATCTCGGCGGAGACCTGGGCGTAGGCCGCGCGCAGAGCGTCCGCAGTGCGCTCGCGCTCCTTGCCGGTCGCAGCCCGGATCGTCTCGAACTGCTGGGCGATGGCGCTCGTGGTCGACTCGGCCGAGTCGGACAGCACGGTGCCGATCTGGCGGGCGCGCGCCTCGGCGGTGCCGAGCGACTCGTCGATGAGCGAGGAGAAGGAGCGGGTGATCGCCTCGACATCCTCGGTGCGGCTGGAGATCAGCCCGTGCAGCTGCTCGAGCGCGTTGCGACGCTCGGCCAGCGCCTTGCCGACGCGGGATTCGATCTGCTCCAGTCGGCCCGCCACGGCATTGAGCGCCGCGCTGCTGGCCTCGGTCGCCTCGTTGAGCGAGGTACCACGCTCGTCGAGCTTGCCGACCAAAGCGGTCGCCTCGCGCAGCGTGCCTTCCGAGAAGGTCTTGAGCTCGGCGATCTGCTCGGTGACCTGCTGGGAGGCGTTGCCGGCTTCGGCCATCACCGTTCCGATCACGTTCTGCAGCTCGCCGACGCGGGCCGAGAGGCCGTTCTCCACGGCGGCGAGGTTCTTGTTCGCGCCGCTGACGATCTGCTGCATCAGCTTGTTGGCCTCGCCGAGGCGGCCGAGCATGCCGCCCAGCTCCTCGCGCAGCTGCTCGTTGGTGCCGAGCAGGGCCTCGACCGACTGCTTCGAACCGGCCTCGAGCGTCTCGCGCAGGGCGTTGGTCGAGGTTTCCACCGCGCTGGCGATGGCGGCCCCGCGGTCGCGCAGCCCGGCGACGATGGCGTTTCCGCGGCTTTCGAGCGAGCGGACCACCGTTTCGCCGGCGGCGGCGACCTGGGCCGCGAGGGCCTCGCCACGTTCGTTCAGCGCCTCGACGGTGCCGTTGCCCTTGGCGTCGAACACGGCGCGCAGAGCCTCGACACGTTCGTCGAGCGACTGGGTGAGCGTCTCGCTCTGGCGGCCGAGGACTTCGACAAGGCCGTTGCCCTTGGCATCGAAGGCGGCGCGCAGCGCGTCCGTCTGCTCTTCCAGCGAGGTCGCGATCGCCGCGCCCTGGCGTTCGAGCGCGGTGACGACGCCGGTGCCCTGGTCCTCGAAGATCGCACGCAGTTGCTCCGCGCGCTGGTCGAGCGCGCCGGAGATGGCGTCTCCCCGGCGGCCGAGTGCCGCGACGATGCCGAGCCCGCGATCGTCGAAGAGGGTGCGCAGCTGTTCGGCACGCTCGCTGAGCGCAGCCGCGATCGCTTCGCTCTGCTGGGCGAGCGAGGAGACCATCCCGCTGCCCTGGTCGTCGAACAGCGCGCGCAGCTCCTGCGCCCGGTCGGCGAGAGTGGCGGCGATGGCCTCGGAGCGGCCCTGCAGCGTGGTGGCGATCTCATCGCCACGGCTGTCGAGCGTATGCGAGACGGTGTCGAGCCGGTTGACGACACGCTCCTCGAAGCGCGCCACGCTCTGGTCGAGCGTGTCGGCGATCTGCAGGGCGCGGCCGCCGAGAGTGGCGTTGATGCTGTCGGCCTTGTCGCTGAGCGTGCGGGTGAGCGACTCGCTCTTGGAGGTGACGACATCGCCGATCTCGTCGGCCTTGGCGGCCAGCGCACGGGTAACCTCGCGGCCACCTTCGGCGAGCACGCGGGCGATGTCGACGGTACGCTCGACCAGCGCCTCGTTGAGCGCGGTCGCACGCGAGCCGAGGCTGCCGTCGATGCGGGCGATCAGGCTGTCGAGCGCGCCGGCGATCTCGGCGCTCTTGGCGCCCGAGCGGTCCTCGAACAGCTTGATCTGCGATTCCATCGCATCCGCGGCTTCGCGGGTGCGGCTGGCGAGGAGCTCGGCGGCTTCCAGCGCGCGGGTGCCGACCTTGTCGGCGAGCGAGACGCCGTCTTCCGAGATCAGCTTCTCGACCTGCGCGATGCCGCTATGCAGCGCGTCGGTGAGCTCGCGGGCGTCGCCCGAGATCTTCGCCGTGAGCGTGCCGCCCTGGTGGACGATCAGATCCTCGAATGCGGCGAGGCGGGCACCGAGCGCCGTCTCGACGTCGCGGCCCTGCGTATCGAACAGGGTCGCGAGCGCGGTCAGGCGATCGCCGAGCGCGGCGTCGATATCGCGGCCCTGGGTGTCGAACAGCGTCGACAGCGTCGCCATGCGCGAGCCGAGGGAGACCTCGATCTCGCGGCCGCGCTCGTCGAAGAGGCGCGTCAGCGCGTCGTGGCGCAGTGCAAGGGCTTCCGTCAGGGCCTGGGCGCGGCCTTCGACCGAGCGCAGCATCGATTCGGCATTGGCGGAGAGGGCCTCGTTGACGCGGCCGCCCTGCTGGGTGAGCGCCATCACGATCTCGCGGCCGGTGCCGGCGAGCATGGTGCGCGCCTCTTCGGCATGGACGGTGAAAGTGTCGCGCAGCCCCTGGGTCGCCTCGGTGACGCGGTCGGCGACATGGCGGCCGTCGACGTTGATCGTCTCGGTGAGGGTCCGGGTCGCGTCGGTCATGCGGCGCGCCAGGTCTTCGCTCTGCTCGCCGAGCAGGGTGTGGACCTCGCGGCCGGTGGCGACGAGGTCGCGGACCATCGTCTCGCGCTGCTCGCCGAGCAGGGCGCCGACCTTCTCGCCGGTCTCGCCGATGCTGGCGAGGAAGCCGCTCTGCTGCTGCTCCAATGCAGTCTGGGCCGCTTCGACGCTGCCGGTGATGCGCTGGGCGAGCACGGTGCCGCGCTCTTCCAGCTTCTGGTCGATGCTTTCACCGGTCTCGGCGAGGCGGGAGATCAGGGCGTTGCTGCGCTCGGCCAGGATGCCGTGCACGGAGCGGCCGACATCGGCGACGCGGCTGGCCAGAGCCTGGCTCTCGCTGCCGAGCAGGTCCTTGATCTCGAGCCCGGCCTGCGAAACCTTCACGGTCATCGCGCCGGCCTGCTCGTCGAGCAGGGCGCTGACACGCATGCCGGTCTCGGAGAGGCCGGAGATCAGGCGCTCGCTCTGGCTGCCGACGATGCCGCTGACGTCCTGGCCGGCCTGGGTCAAGCGGGTAACGAGCAGCTCGCTCTCATCGCGCAGGCGGGTTTCGACGGTGTTGACGGCACCCGACACGCTGGCGACCAGTGCGTCGCTGCGCTCGGACAGCAGCCGGGCGACATCGGCGCCGGCATTGGAGACGCGGGCGACGGTGGCGTCGCTGTGCTCGTCCATGAGCGCGGTCAGGCTGCGACCGGCTTCGGAAACGCTCACGA
>NZ_JBIWYK010000340.1:0-3526 GCF_044752385.1 Allobosea sp. CER48
TGCGGTTGCAAATCCGGAGACCGGGGCCGAGCGAGCCGTACGGGAGATCGCCGAGCGCTTCGGCAAGCTCAGTGCAGAGATCACCGACGTGGCCGGCAGGATCGGCGATGTGACCCAGCAATTCGAAGCGCAGACGAACGGGCTCAGGCGCGTCGTCGGCGCGGTCGAGCAGGTCTCGCGCGCCAACCATGCGATCAGGCAGGCGGCGGAGGGCGCGCAGGCGGCGGCTTCCGTGGTGCGCAGCGGGCTCGAGCGCGTCACCGGCTCGGTGAAGCTCGGCCTCAACGCCGCGCAGACGGACATCCAGACGCTGTCGGAAGAGGCTCAGTCGATGTCGCAGGCGCTGGCGCAGGCGGTCAGCGACGCGCACAAGGCGCGCGCATCCAGCGACGCGATCCAGTCGATCACCCGCGAGATCCAGCTGCTCTCGATCAATGCCGGCGTCGAGGCGGCGCGCAGCGGCGAGGCGGGCAGGGGCTTCGCCGTCATTGCGGCAGCCGTCAAGACGCTCGCCGAGCAGACGCGGGAGGCGACGGCGGCGAGCGCCGCCCAGCTCGATCTCCTGGTCAAGGCGGTCGATGCGCTGTCGCGGCGCAGCCAGGCGAATGCGCAGACGGCGCAGCGCGCCCGGGAAGGCAGCCAGACGATCTCCCAGCAGGTCGGCGAGTTCGACAGCTTCGGCCGCTCGGTCGTCGAGCTGATCGGCGAGATCGAAGCGGTCTCGCTGCCGACGCGGGAGAATGCCGAGGCCTGTGCCAAGGCCGGGCAGGACCTTGCGGGCCTCGTCAGCGGGGTCGACGCCTCCACCCATATCCTCGAGCAGGCCGTCGAGCGCACCGACGCGCTGGTTGCGATCAGCGAGGGCATCCTCGGCTCGATCGCGGCTTCAGGTGTTCGAACGGCGCAGTCGGAGCTGATCGCGACAGTCATGGAGACGGCCGCGGCGATCGGCGAGCTGTTCGAGGGGGCGCTGGCGCGCGGCGAGGTTTCGCTCGCGGATCTGTTCGACGACGCCTATCGGCCGGTGCCGGGTTCCAACCCTGTCCAGCACATGACGCGCTTCGTCGCGCTGACCGACCGGATGCTGCCGGCGCTGCAGGAAAAGCTGCTGGGCTCGAACGGGCGGATCGTCTTTTGTGCGGCGGTCGATCGCAACGGCTTCCTGCCGACGCATAATCGCAAATATGCGCAGCCTCAGGGGCATGACCCGGTCTGGAACAACGCCAACTGCCGCAACCGACGCATCTTCGACGACCGGACCGGGCTTGCCGCCGCGCGCAACCGCAAGCCCTTCCTGCTGCAGAGCTACCGGCGCGACATGGGTGGCGGGCAGTTCCTGGTGATGGAGGATCTGTCGGCGCCGATCCTGGTCAAGGGCCGCCACTGGGGCGGCTTCCGGATCGGGCTGAAGGTGTAGCGGCCGCCACGGCCGTCCGTTGAGTTGAGTGAGCGAGTACCCGAGCCAGCGCCATGCATATCGCGCCTTCCTTCCCCAACCTGTCGGTGCTGCTCATCGACCCGAGCCCGCATTACCGGCGGATCATCCGCACGATGCTGTATCAGGCGCAGCTCAACCGCATCTTCGAGGCGTCGGATCTGTCGTCGGCGGCGACCACCTTCATCCAGAAGCAGCCGAACATCGTGATCCTGGACTGGGACCTGATCGACGGCGGCAGCGTGAAGTGCCTTGCCGCGATCCGTTCCTTCAGGACCTCGCCTTTCGCCAAGGCGCCGGTCCTGGTGATGATGGAGCGGCCGGATCGGCGCTCCGTGGTGCAGGCGGCGAAACTCGGCGCGCACGAGATCATCACGAAGCCGATCTCGCCCAACAATCTCTGGCTGCACATGTCGGGCATCATCAACGTTCCCCGGAAATACCGCGAGGCCAACGGCAAGATCAGCCTGGTGCCGCGTGCGATCAGCAACAGCATGTTCTGAGAGCGGCGTCCCGCCTGCGCATAGCCGCCGAAATGTCACAGGTGTTGACGATAGCGGCGCCATTTAGCGAAGTTTTTACCAGTTCGACGCGATGCTCCACGGGCGCAATTCTGGGTCGCCCTGCATGGTCATCACCGTTTCGCTTCCGCCCTTCCTCGGCCGTTCCGAGGCCGCGACGTTCCGCAACCAGCTGCTCGTCGCGCTGGAGCAGAAGGAAAGCGTCGCCGTCGAATGCGCCGATGCCGGTCCTCTGCCCAGCCTGTGGATCCAGCTCCTTCACTCCGCAGCCACCAGCGCCAGGGCGCGGGGGCTTTCGGTCACGCTCAAGGCGGCCTCTTCCGAGTGCCGCGAATCCCTGCGGGCGATCGGCTTCGATGCCGCCCACAGCGCTCTCGTTCTGGAGTGACAGGCATGAAAATCCTGGCCATCGATGACACCAAGACCCTGCTCAGCCTGCTCAGCCTGACGCTGCGGAATGCCGGCCACGAGGTGGCGGAGGCGGAGAACGGCGAGGACGGACTGAACAAGTTCGACCAGTTCAAGCCCGATCTCGTCATCACCGACCTGAACATGCCGATCATGGACGGTATCGAGTTCACCCGCGCCTGCCGTGCCCGGCCTGCCGGCCAGAACACGCCGATCATCGTCCTGACCACCGAGAATGGCGTCGAGATCAAGGCGGAGGGCCGCCGCGCCGGCGCCAGCGCCTGGATGGTCAAGCCCTTCGAGCCCAACACCCTGCTCGGCCTCGTCGCCCGCTATCAGAACTGAAGGCTGGCCGATGGATCCGTTGGCAGAACTCAAGCAGACCTTCTTTCAGGAATGCGAAGAGCTCCTCGGGGCGCTGGAGCAGAAGCTCCAGGCACTCGACGAGGGCTCCAGCGATCCTGAGGATGTCAATGCCGCCTTCCGCGCCATCCACTCGATCAAGGGCGGCGCGGGGGCGTTCGGCTGTACCGAGCTGGTCGGCTTCGCGCATGTCTTCGAGGCCTCGCTCGACCATCTGAGATCCGGCCGCGTCGCGATCGAGGATGCGCCCTTCACGCTGTTCCTGCGCTGCTCCGACGCCGTGGCCGATCTCGTCGCCGCCGCCCGAAACGACGAGCCGGCCACCGAGCGCCCGGACCTGCTGGCGGCGCTCGAGCAGGTCGGCAAGGAGCCGGTTGTGCCCGCTCCCGTGCCGGCCCCGGTCGCCGTCTCCGTGCCGGCCGCACCGATCGCCGACAACGATGCGCCGGTTGGCATAGCCGCACTCGGCAATCTGCTCGCCCTGGTCGACGCCAAGATCGCGGCCCCGGCACAGCCGGTCGACGATGGTTGGGATGACGAGCCGGTCGCCGCACCGGTGCCGGCCGTCGCGAAGCCCGGGCGGAGCCTGCGGCTGCGCATCACTCCGGAGACGGACCTGTTCCGCCGCGTCATCGAGCCGCGCGTCGTGCTGGGCTCGCTGCCGGAGGCGGACATCGTCGCGGTCCGCTGCGACCTCAGCCGCATTCCGCCGCTGGAGACCCTCGACGTCACCGATTGCTGGATGTGCTTCGAGGTCGATCTGCGCACCGAGCTGCCGATCGAGGATCTGCACGGGCGT
>NZ_JBIWYK010000341.1:0-3519 GCF_044752385.1 Allobosea sp. CER48
CTGCTCAGTGGCCCCGGCCGTGATCCGTCCTCAAACGGCGCTCGATGAAGCGGCTGTAGGAGCCCATGCCGTAGCTGAACACGGCATAGACCAGCGCCGCGAAGACATAGCCTTCCAGCACGGCGATGCCCTGCCAGACGGGATCGCGCATCGCGGACCGGACCGTGTCGAGGAAGTCGAGCAGGCCGATGATTGTGACCAGCGTCGTATCCTGGAAGAAGCCGATGAAGATGTTGACCAGCGGCGGGATGACGATCTTCAGCGCCTGCGGCAGCACGATCTTGCGCATCGACAGCCAGTAGCCGAGCCCGAGCGAGGCAGCCGCCTCGTGCTGGCCCTTGGGCACCGCCTGCAATCCACCGCGCACCGTCTCGGCGATGTAGGCGCCGGCGAAGATGATGATCGCCACCTGCGCGCGTAGCAATTTGTCGATGGTCACGCCGTCCGGCATGAACAGCGGCAGCATCACCGAGGCCATGAACAGGATCGAAACCAGCGGCACGCCGCGCACCGTCTCGATGATGACGATGGCGATGACCTGGATCGCCGGCAGCTTGGAGGAGCGCGCCAGCGCCAGCAGCACGCCGAGCACGAAGCCGAAGGCGAGGCCGACCGAGGAGAGCATGAAGGAAAGCGGCAGGCCGCCCCAGTTCGTGGTCGTGACGACGGGCAGCCCGAAGAGCCCGCCATACATCAGGGTGCCGCAGACGAGCACCACCGCGAGCCAGAGCCAGAGCAGGTTGCGCGACCAGAAGCGCGGCATCATCGAGATGATCATCGCCGCGAGGAACAGCAGCAGGGCCAGAGCCGGCCGCCAGTGCTCCTCATAGGGATAGAAGCCGAAGACCATGAAGCGCAGCTTGGCGGCCAGGAAGGGCCAGCAGGCACCGTTACCGGCCTTGCAGGCCTGCGGTCCGCCCTCCGTGACCGCGCGGGTGACGAGCCAGCCCCAGGCGCCGGTGAGGACGCGATAGATCAGCCAGACGCAGGCGAAGGTGATGAGGGCGTTGAGCGGCGAGCCGATGAAGGGCTTCAGTCCTGCGAGCCAGAGCCGGCGGCCGGGAGGCCGGTCCGGGCGCTCGATGCCGAGCATGGCCGTGTTGGTGAGGTCCGACATCTCAGCGCTCCACCAGCGCGACGCGGGCGTTGTACCAGTTCATCAGGAGCGAGATCGTGATCGACATGCCGAGATAGACGAGCATGAAGATCGCGATGCCCTCGATGGCCTGCCCGGTCTGGTTCATCGTGGTGTTGGAGACCATCACCAGATCGGGGTAGCCGATGG
Organism: Allobosea sp. CER48; assembly: GCF_044752385.1. Classification (NCBI taxonomy): domain Bacteria; kingdom Pseudomonadati; phylum Pseudomonadota; class Alphaproteobacteria; order Hyphomicrobiales; family Alloboseaceae; genus Allobosea; species Allobosea sp. CER48. Next base: position 1,286 of record NZ_JBIWYK010000341.1, read on the forward strand.
CGATGGCGAGCGAGGAGTTCTTGAAGGTCGAGAGATAGGAACTGGTCAGCGGCGGGATGATCACGCGGAGAGCCTGCGGCAGCACGACGAGTCGCATCGTCTGGCGGTCGTGAAGGCCGACGGCGCGCGCGGCCTCCCATTGCCCGCGTCCGACGGCGAGGATGCCGGCACGGACGATCTCGGCGATGCCGGCGGAAGCCGACAGGCCGAGGCCGACAAGGAGCGCGGTGAATTCCGGGGTGACCTGCAGGCCGCCGGTGATGCGGAAACGGCCCTTCTCCGGCCAGTTCACCACGAGATCAGGCTGGAACAGCAGGAAGCCGATCAGCGGCGGCACGAGGAGCGCAGCGAGCACGTAGGGCCAGGCTAGGCGGGCGTGGCCGGACGCGACGCGGTGGCGCCGCATATAGGCTGCGACCACGAAGGCGAGCACGATGCCGATCACGGCGGAGGCCAGCACCCCGGTATGGGCGGGCGACCAGCGCATCGACGGCACGATCAGTCCGCCATTGCTGAGGAAGACGTCGGGCAGGATCTGCCAGGCCTCGCGCACCGGCGGAAAGACCGCGACGATCAGCGCGTACCAGAGAAAGAGGTAGAGCAGCAGCGGCACGTTGCGCAGCGCCTCGACATAGATCAGCGCCAGGAACGAGAGCAGCGGATTGCGCGACAGCCGGGCGATGCCGACGATCAACCCGAGCACCGTCGAGAGGATGACGGCGAAGACCGAGACCCAGACCGTGTTGAGCAGCCCGACGAGGATCGCGCGGCCATAGGTGTTGCTGGATTCGTAGCTGATGAAAGACTGGCTGATGACGAAGCCGGCCGGCCGGGACAGATAGTCGAAGCCGGTCGCGATGTTCTGCTCGGCGAGCTTTCGCGAGACCGTGCCGAAGAGATAGAAGCCGACGCCGACGACGAGGGCGACGGCCACGACCTGGTAGAGCACCGCGCGCACGCGCAGGTCGTAGAGAAGCCGCAGCGGGCTGGATGGTGACGCCATCGGGCTGTTCCGGGCTGGGGACGCGCCGGCCGCGCGAGCGCGGCCGGCGGTCTCAGGTCAATCGAGGGAACGCGCGTCGGCGGAAATCACCGGAAGGGCGGGGAGTAGATCAGGCCACCCTTGTTCCAGAGCTGGTTCGGGCCGCGGCTCAGGCCCAGCGGGGTCTTCTCGCCGAGATGGCGCTCGAAGAGCTCGCCGTAATTGCCGAGCTGCTTGATCGCGTTGTAGGCCCATTTGTTGTCGAGGTTCAGCATCTTGCCGAGGTCGCCGTTGACGCCGAGCAGGCGCTGGACCTCGGGGTCCTTGCTCTTCAGCTGCTCGTCGATATTGGCCTTCGTGATGCCGTACTCCTCGGCGGCGATCAGGGCGTTGACCGTCCAGGAGACGATGTCGCGCCAGTTGCTGTCGTTCTGGCGGACGACGGGCGCCAGCGGCTCCTTCGAGATCGTCTCGGGCAGGATGACGTATTGCTTCGGATCGTTGGCGATCGCGCGCACGGAGGCTAGGTCCGAGCGATCGGTGGTGATGACGTCGCAGCGGCCGGAGAAGAAGGCGTTGCGCCACTCGTCGGGATTCTCGAAGACCACCGCCTCGTACTTGATGTTGCGCGGCTTGAAGTAGTCTTCGAGGTTCTGCAGCGTCGTCGTGCCCGGCAGGATGCAGACCGCCGACTGGGACAGCTCCGCCGCGCTCTTCACGCCGAGCTTGCTCGAAACCATCAGGCCCTGGCCGTCATAGAAGACGACCGGCGCGAAATCGAGCCCGAGCGAGGTGTCGCGCGAGAAGGTCATCGTCGTCTGGCGCGAGAGCAGGTCGACCTCGCCGGACTGCAGGCCCTGGAAGCGCACATTGGTGTTGAGCGGAACGAAATCCACCTTGTCCGGCGCGCCGAAGACGGCGGAGGAGACGGCGCGGCAGACGTCGCTGTCGAAGCCCTGACGCACGCCCTTGTCGTCGGCATAGGAGAAGCCGGGAGCCGTGGGGGACACGCCGCAGAGAATCTTGCCGCGCTTCTTCACGGCATCGAGCGTCGCTTGTGCCGAGGCGGGCACTGCGAACACGGAAAGTGCCGCCGCGGCGAGACCCATCGCGGCGAGTTTGCTGAGCAATTTTGGCATAGGCGGTTCCCCTTGTGCGCGCCTGTCGTCGGCGCGTCGGAAGCGAGCCTATTGAGCCGCACCAGTCCCGGCAAGAACCTTCCGAAAGGTAATTCGAGAAACCGCGATCGACC
>NZ_JBIWYK010000342.1:0-3504 GCF_044752385.1 Allobosea sp. CER48
CGGCGGCGGTGCTATCTCGCGGCGGGGAATAACGCTTTGGTAACAGAGGGTTGGCTGGTGCTGCCAGGGAGGATTGAACTCCCGACCTCTCCCTTACCAAGGGAGTGCTCTACCACTGAGCTACGGCAGCATCATCGTCAGCCAATCCGCGACCGCTTGCCCGGGGGCTTTTCGCGGCGCGGCTTCGTTGCGAAGCGGCGCCCTGATGCCACAACCGCGTGGCGGGCGCAACCCGCTCTTTCAATCCGGCAACAATAACCGTGGATCAATTCGGAAAAGCCGGCCGTCGCCAAGGAGATGGGCGCTAAGGCCATCGCGGAACAACGGCCGGAAAGCGATGTCCCGCAGATTGAGGCCGCCGGCATAGGCGCCCATTGCCGGCATCACGCAGCGTTGCCGCGACAGCGCGAAGCAGCGCCGCCGCAGCGCGCGCCCGCGCATCCTGACTTTCGCGGTCGGATGGAGATGACCGGCGATCTCCGGGCCGTTTGCCGCCGCATCCGGCTCATGGCGCAAGGTCACGCCCGAGAGGATGATCGTCTCGGCGCTGTCGCCACCCATTGCGCGGCTGATCGCCGGGTCGTGGTTTCCGGTGATCCAGAGCCAGTCCCGGCCCGTCTGCAGCTCGCGCAGCGTCGCGAGCGTCGATGCGGTGAGGCGATTCTCGGCGTCGCGATCGTGGAAGCTGTCGCCGAGTGCGATGATGCGGGCCGGCTGTTGGCGTCGCACGACGGCGGCAAGCGCCGCCAGCGTCGCGGTCGAATCGTAGGGCGGCAGCATCACGCCGCGCGCCGCATAGGCCGAGCCCTTCTCAAGATGCAGGTCGGCGACGACGAGCGTGCGTTCCTCCGGTAGCCAGAGCGCGCCGGAGAGATCGGGGACGAGCGCGAGCCGGCCCAGCATGAAGGCCTCGCTGGCTCGCGCCAGCCCCTTGTCCAGCCCTGCCGCAGTTACGGTCACGCCATCGCCTCTTCCGTCAGCATCGCCTCCGCCTCCGCCAGGATCTCGTCCGCCGCTTCGCCATAGACCGCTTCACGCCCGATCTCGAGCATCACGGAGACGCCGAGCGGCGAGACATGGTCGAGCGGCTGATGCACGATTCGGCCGCTGATCCGTGTCAGCATCTCACCGAGCCGGCGAATGTCGAGCAGGCCCGTCGCCGCATCGGCGCGCGCCGCCTTGAGCAGGATATGGTCTGGCTCGTGCCGGCGCAGCACGTCGTAGACCAGGTCGGTCGAGATCGTCACCTGCCGGCCGCTCTTCTCCTGGCCGGGGAAGCGGCGCTCGATCAGCCCGGCGATGATCGCACAGGAGCGGAAGGTGCGCTTCATCAGTGCCGATTCCGCCATCCAGTCCTCGAGGTCGTCGCCGAGCATGTCCTGAGCGAAGAGCTCGCCGAGATCGAGCGCACCGCGCGCGATGGCGGCCGACATGTCGCCGAGCGTCCAGCAGGCCATGCCGTAATCGTTGCAGACGAAGCCGAGCGGGCGCATCCGGGCTCGTTCCAGCCGCCGCGTCAGCAGCATGCCGAGCGTCTGGTGGGCGAGGCGGCCCTCGAACGGATAGGCGACGAGATAGAAGCGCCCGCCGCGCGGAAAGGTCTCGACGAGCAACTCGCCGGGCTTGGGCAGCTGCGACTTGCGCTTCTGCGCATGCAGCCAGGCCGAGACCTCCTCCGGAAGCGTATGCCAGAGGGCTGGCGATCCCAGGATGGCGCGCACGCGGGCGGCGAGGAAGGTCGAGAGCGGGAACTTGCCGCCGTCATAGGACGGGATCTTGGGATCGGTGCCGGCGGCGGCGCGCGAGCAGACCGCCTCGTTCTCGACGATGCCCTCGAAGCGCAGCACCTCGCCGGCGAAGACGAAGGTGTCGCCGGGCACCATCGTCTCGGCGAAATACTCCTCGATCTCGCCGAGCACGCGCCCGCCGCGCGTGATCATGCCGGGCTGCCCCGGCTTGCCGGCCCGTGCGCGGCCGAGCCGGACCTTCAGCATCGTCGCCTCGACGATGGTGCCGACATTCATGCGGTATTGCTGGATCACGCGGGCATTGCTGGCGCGCCAGAGCCCGGCCTTGTCCTGCCGGAGCTTGGCGAAGCGCTCATAGCTCTTCAGCGCATAGCCGCCGGTCGCGACGAAATTGACGACGGCGTCGAAATCTTCGCGCGTGAGATCGGCATAGGGCGAGGCGGTGCAGACCTCCTCATAGAGCGCATCGGCCTCGAAGCCATCAGAGCAGGCGACGCCGAGCACGTGCTGGGCGAGCACGTCGAGCGCGCCGATGCGCGGTGGCGGCGTGTCCTGCGCGGCCTCATGGACGGCCTCGAGCGCGGCGCGGCATTCCAGCAGTTCGAAGCGGTTGGATGGCACGAGCAGGGCCTCCGAGGGCTCGTCCATGCGGTGATTGGAGCGCCCGATGCGCTGGATCAACCGGCTGGCCCCTTTCGGCGCGCCCAGATTGACGACGAGGTCGACATCGCCCCAGTCGATGCCGAGATCGAGCGTCGCGGTGCAGACCACGGCCTTGAGCCGTCCGTCCGCCATCGCCGCCTCGACCTTGCGGCGTTGTTGCGCGTCGAGCGAGCCGTGATGCAGCGCGATCGGCAGATTGTCGTCGTTGAGGTTCCACAAAGCCTGGAAAGCGAATTCCGCCTGCATGCGCGTGTTGACGAAGACGAGCGTGAGCTTGTGCGCGCGGATGGCTTCATAGACCTCCGCCATCGCATGCAAGGTGGTGTGCCCTGCGATCGGCAGGTTGCGCTCGGTATCGAGGATGCCGATGCGCGGCTTGGCGCCGCCCGCGACCGTGACAAGCCCGGCCGGCGTCTCGCTGCCACCGAGATAGCGCTGGAGATCGGCGGGCTCGCGTACCGTCGCGGAGAGGCCGACGGCGGAGACCTGCGGCGCCAGTGCCTTGAGGCGAGCGAGATCGAGCGAAAGCAGGTCGCCGCGCTTCGAGGTGACGAGCGCGTGCAGTTCGTCGAGCACGATGCGACGCAGGGACGAGAAGAACTGTGCGGCGTCGCGATGCGAAACCAGCAAGGCGAGCTGTTCCGGCGTCGTCAGCAGGATGTCCGGCGGGCGCTGGATCTGGCGCGTGCGCTTCGCCGCCGAGGTGTCGCCCGTGCGGGTCTCGATCGTGACCGGCAAGCCCATCTCGCGGACGGGGGCTTCGAGGTTGCGCGCGATGTCAACGGCGAGCGCCTTCAGCGGCGAGATGTAGAGCGTATGCAGACCGTCGTGCTTTCCGCCGCGCTCGGCGAGCTCGACGAGCGAGGGCAGGAAACCGGCGAGCGTCTTGCCGGCGCCGGTCGGTGCGACCAGCAGCGTCGAGCGACCGGCGCGGGCCTCGTCCAGCAATGCGAGCTGATGCGGGCGCACGCTCCAGCCGCGGCCGGCGAACCAGGCTTCGAAGGCGGGAGGGAGCGGGGAGGGCGCGACCATGCCCTTCAGTGATAAGGCGTGGTGCCGGAGAACGAAAGGGGAATATCGGCGCGAGCTCGGC
>NZ_JBIWYK010000343.1:0-3501 GCF_044752385.1 Allobosea sp. CER48
GCAGCGGACGACGGCCTCGATGCCAAGCACGCTGACCTTGCAGCGCCCCTCCTGCGGCGCGGAAACGATGGTCGCAGGCAGCACCATGCCTTCGCCGATGAAACCGGCGACGGTCACGTTCGCGGGCTCCCGATAGAGCATCGAAGGCGTGGCAAGCTGGAGCAGGCGGCCTCGATCCATCACCGCGATCCGGTCCGCCAGCGCCATCGCCTCGGCCTGATCATGAGTGATGTAAACCATGGTCGTGCCCGTGCGCTCGTGGAAACGCGAAAACTCCTCCTCCATCGAGGCGCGCAGATGGACGTCGAGATTGGCGAGCGGCTCGTCCAGCAACACGAGCGACGGCTCGGTGACCAGACAGCGGGCGAGTGCGACACGCTGGCGCTGTCCACCGGAGAGCATGCCCGGCCGGCGCTGGGCGAAGCCATTCAGCCCGACCAGTTCCAATGCGGCAGCGACGCGACGAGCCCGCTCCGGATCCCGCACGCCCGCAACCGCAAGGCCGTAGGCCACATTTTCGGCCACCGTCATATGCGGCCAGAGCGCGTAGGATTGGAAGACGATCCCGAGCTTGCGATGCTCGGGCGGGACATGGTGATCCGACGAGGAGACGAGCCGGTCGCCGATGCGGATGGTGCCACCGTCGAGCTTGTCGAAGCCCGCGATCTGCCGCAGGAGCGTGGTCTTGCCGCAGCCGGAGGGGCCGAGAACGGCGAGGAACTCCCCATCTGCCACATCGATCGAGACGTCGTCGAGGGCGACGTATGAGCCGAAGCGCTTCTGCGCTCGGTCGATGGTCAATCTCGCCACGGCAGGACCCCCTGGGGCAGTTTTTGAGCAAAGAGTGTCGTCGATGCCATGAGGGCCACGGTGACCAGCACCGTGATCGTCGCCAGCGCCGAGGCGTAGGCGGAATCGCCGCCCTGCTCGAAGGAGAAGACCACCACCCCGAGCGTTTCCGCGCCGGATGACCAGAGCAGTGCCGAGACCGTCAGCTCGTTGAAGGCGGTGAGGAAGATCAGGAGCGCGCCGGCCACCGCCGCGGGAGCCACCAGCGGGAAGATGATGGTGACGAGGCGGCGGGGCAGGCCCGCTCCGGCGACCTGGGCGGCCTCCTCGAGGGTCCGATCGATCTGCAGATAGCCACTGATCACCGGCCTCAGGCCGAGCACGAGGAAGCGTGCGAGATAGGCGAAGATGATGATCCAGACGGTGTTGTAGAGGGAGACACCGACGAGGGGCAGCGGCTTGAGGAAGAGCAGGATCGCGGCGATGGCGAGCACGACGCCCGGCATGGCATAGGGCAGTTCCGCCGCCAGGTTCAGCAGGCGCAGCGCACGCGACTTCTTCCACACGATGAAATAGCCGAGCGGAACGCAGATCAGCACGATCAGGACAGCAGCGCCGGCCGACATCAGAAAGCTGTTCACGAAGGCGCGCCTGGATGCGGCATGCTCGAGCACCACGTAAGCGTAGTTGCCGAGCGTGGCCGTGGCCATGTTCAGCGGCACGCCGAAGGCCGGGATCAGCGAAGTCGTCACGAGGCCAAGGAAGGGCAAGGCCAGCACGAGGACAGCGAAGGTCCAGAGCAGGATCTCCACCGGCACCCGCCAGCGGCCAAGCTCGAACGGGCGCGCGGCGCTGGAGGTGGTGGTTATGCGGAAATCGCGGCGGCGCATCATGAAATCCTGCAGCAGGATGCCGGCCATCGCGATGATGCCGATCAGCAGCGACAGGATGGCTACCTCGGACAGCACACCTGGACCGAGGCCCGCGAGGCGTTGATAGATCAGCGTCGGGAGGACGAGGAAATTGCCGGGGATGCCGAGGAAGGCGGGGATGCCGAAATTGCCGAGGCAGGAGACGAAGCAGAGCGCGATGCCGGCGACGAGTGGCGGCGTCATCAAGGGCAGAACCACGGTGCGCAGCACCATCAGCGGGCCGGCACCGGCAGCGAGTCCGGCCTCGATCAGTTCCCTGGGCAGCGCTCGCAGGCCAGCGCGCAAGGTCAGGAAGACCAGCGGCGCATATTGCAGGCCGAGCAGCAGGATGATGCCCTCGCGCGAGTAAAGCGGGTTGCGGCTACCAAGCGGCGGCGCCATGCCGATCAGCTTGAGCAGCGTGCTCGATGGGCCGAAGAGCTGAAGCCAGGCGAGCGCCGTCACCTGCGGCGCGATCATCAGCGGCAGAACGAAGCAGAAGGTGAAGGCGTTACGCGCTCGAATATCGGTCAGGGTGGCTAGCAGTGCGACCATGCCACCAATCAGCACGGCAATCACGGTACCGGAAATGGCGGTGACGAGGCTGTTCCAGGTTGCCGTCCAGGTCGCCGGGCTGGCAAGCACCTTGCCCAGCGCCGTTGTCGAGAACTGGCCACCGGGCGCCAGTCCTTCGACCACGAGCCGCCCGATCGGCAGGAGCGAGAGCAGCGCGACGAGACAGACGAGGCCCCAGAGGAGGCCCGTCTCCTCGACGCGCGTGCGCAGCGTCGCAGTATCGGCCAAGGACATGCGCACGCGTCCGCGCTCAATTGCCGAACATGGTGGCGAAGCGGGCCTTGTCGGCCTCGGTCGCCTTGACCACGGCCGCGATGTCGGAAGGCATGACGTTGATCTTGGTGCCCTCAGGCAGCCAGGCCGGCGAGCCGACGCCGGGCTTGGCCGGGATGTAGCCCATCGCGAGCGCCAGCTTCTGGCCGTCATCGGAAAGGATGAAGTCGACGAAGGCCTTGGCGGCGGCCTCGTTCTTCGTGGTCTTCACGATGGCTACGGGCTCGGTCACCGCAGGCGCGCCTTCCTTCGGGAAGACGAAGTCGATCGGCGAGCCCTGCTTCTTGGCATTGTAGGCCATGAAGTCGACCAGTACGCCATAGGCCTTCTCGCCGGTTGCGACCGAACGCAGCACCGCGCCATTGCCACGTACGGCGACGGCCTCGTTGGCCTTCAGGCCGTCGAACAGCTTCCAGCCGAGATCGGGACGGGCCGTCATCGTCGACAGCATGATTGCCGCAGCGCCCGAGTAGAGCGGGCTCGGCATCGATATCTGCCCCTTGTAGGACGGCTTGTCGAGATCGGTCCAGGAGGTCGGCTTCTCCTTGGCGGCCGTGTTGTACGCGATGCCGGTCGTGATCAGCTTCGAGCCGAAATAGGTCTTGTCCGAGTCGAAGGAACCGGGCTGGAGGCCATCTGTCTTGGCGCCGGGATAGGCGAGGAGCTGCTTCTGGCCTTTCAGGATCTCCATGCTCGCGGCATCGGCGATCAGAAGCACGTCTGCACCGGGCTGACCCGCCGAGATCTCGGCGGCGAGCTTGCCCATAACCTCCGTCGTGCCCGAGCGGAAAATCTCGACCTCGATATTCGGATACGCCTTCTTGAAGGCAGCTGTCGTCTGGGCTGCATCCTTTTCCGGCTGCGAGGTGTAGAGCACGAGCTTGCCCGACGGGGCCTGTGCGAAGGCCGGGGTCGCAGCCAGCAGCGCGCCGAAGGCAGCCGCCATGACGAG
>NZ_JBIWYK010000344.1:0-3499 GCF_044752385.1 Allobosea sp. CER48
ACCCGACTGGGCCTGGGTGCCGAAGCCGGCCGTGTTGGCGCCGATACCCATGGCGCGGGCCTGCTCCATCAGCGCGGCGATGCGGTTGCCGGTGTCGGGATGGGTCGAAAACAGATTGTCCATGCCGCCTGCGGTCAGTGGATTGATGATGAACATGTGCGCCGTAGCAGGCTTGGCCTCGGCTGTCTCGTTGGGAATGTGCTGGACGCCGGCCGCGATCTTGGCAAGGGCATCCGCGAGCCACACCGGGTTGCCGCAGATCTCGCCGCCGAGCTTGTCGGCCTCGTATTCGCGCGAGCGCGAGATCGCCATCTGGATCAGGGCGGCCGCCATCGGCGCGAGGATCGAGAGCAAAATCTGGACGATGACGTTCGGGCGGTTGTCGCGCGAGCCGAAGAACATGCCGAAGGTTACGAGCGAGGAGATCGCGCCGGCGAAGGTCGCGGTGATCGTCATGGTCAATGTGTCGTGGTTCTTGATGTGCGCCAGCTCATGCGCCATCACGCCGGCGAGTTCCTCGTAGCTCAGCGTGCGCAGGATGCCTGTCGTCGCCGCAACGGCCGCGTTCTGCGGGTTGCGGCCGGTGGCAAAGGCGTTGGGCTGATCCTCTTGGATCAGGTAGACGCGCGGCATCGGCATGTTCGCCCGCGCCGCGAGATCGCGCACCATGCGATAGAGCTCGGGTGCAGTCGCCTCGTCGACCTCCTGCGCGTTCTGGGAGGCGAGCGCAAGCCGGTCGGAATTCCAGTAGCTGAAGAGATTGGTCACGGCGGCGAAGCCGAGGGCCATGAGCATGCCGCCGCCGCCGCCGAGCAGGTAGCCGACGGCGCCGAACAGCGCGGTCAGGCCTGCCATCAACATGCCGGTGCGAACGTAATTCATCGTTTCCCCTCATGAGCGGCGCTGCGGGGCGGAAAGCCCTCGCGAAGACCGGGTTCGTGCCTTATGTGGTGGGAGCGAACCCGATCCTGCAAGAGAAAGCGCAAAGGGACGAGCCGAAATGCCCGACAAGGCCGATGAGGGCGCGCCGATCGCGACGGCCGAGCCCAGGGTTCTGTCGCCGGCCGCGCAGCGTGCCCTGGCTGAAGCGGCCGCGCGGCGGGCCGCGATCGACGCCCATGCGGCGGATGTCGCCAAGCAGCGGGAGGTCAATGGTCGTGGCGGGCTGGAGCCGGTGCGCTATGACGACTGGGAAGTGAAGGGCATCGCCAGCGATTTCTGAGACGCCGGCGGTGTCGCGAGCGGCAGAACATTGCCAAGTCTCGGCGTTGCGTCCAAACAGCAGCCGAACGCAGCGGATTCTTGGTCATGGACAGCAACGACAAGCGCCTTGCGGCTCTGCGCCGCCTTCTGAGCGAGGCGCATGACAAGCTCGGCCTGAAGCTCGGCTTCCGGCTCTGGGACGGCAGCATGGTTCCGGCGTCCTGGCCGCAGGACGGTCTTGGCATCGCGATCGCCGATCCCGGCGTGCTCGCCGCGCTGATCCGCAAGCCCAAGCTCGACACGCTGCTCAACCTGCACGTTTCCGACCGCATCTCGATCATCAACGGATCGGTCTTCGATCTCGCCACCGCCCGGCCCGAGGGCAAGGTCGGCAAGCTCGCGCGCAACATCCCGAAGGGCGCGGTCTTCGACGTCATCAGACGTTTCGTCTTCGCACCCGGCAAGGCGGAGACCGCCGTCACCCACCGCAAGGGCGACGAGATCGCGCGCGACGGTGCTCCGGCCACCAACAAGGCCAACATCGCCTATCATTACGACGTCTCGAACGACTTCTACCGGCTCTTCCTCGACGAGGAGATGGTCTACACCTGCGCCTATTTCACCGAGGACCACGGCGACCTGGACCGGGCGCAGCGCGACAAGCTCGACATGATCTGCCGCAAGCTGCGGCTGAAACCGGGAGACAGGTTCCTCGACATCGGCTGCGGGTGGGGGGCGCTGGTCTGCCACGCCGCCCGCTATTACGGCGTCGAGGCGCATGGCGTGACTCTGGCCGAAGAACAACTCGCCCTGGCGCGCGAAAAGGTCGAGAAGCTCGGCCTGCAGGGCAAGGTCACGCTCCATCTCAAGGACTTCACCCAGATGGAAGGGGAGTTCGACAAGATCTCCTCGATCGGCATGTTCGAGCATGTCGGCATCCGCAACCATCCGACCTATTTCCGGGCGGTGAACCGGCTGCTGCGACCGCGCGGGCTTTATCTGCACCACACGATCTCGCGGCGGGCAAAGAAGACCGAGAAGGCCTTCAACAAGATGCCGGCCGAGTATCGGGCACTGGTGCGCTACATCTTTCCCGGCGGCGAGCTCGACCATCTGGGCATGTCGATCGCCAATCTCGAGCGCCATGGCTTCGAAGTCCACGACGTCGAGGGCTGGCGCGAGCATTATCAGCGCACTACGCGGCTGTGGTGGGAGCGCCTCAACGCCAACCGGGAGAAGGCCGAGGCCGAAGTCGGCCCGGAACGCACGCGGATGTGGCTGCTCTATCTCGCGGGCTGCTCGCTGGCCTTCGAGCGCGGCGGTGCCCTGATCAACCAGACACTGGTCTCGAAGCGGCGCAAGGGCCCGTCCGGCCTGCCGCTGACGCGCGCGGATCTTTACCGCGATTGAAGCCGCTGACGGCCGGCGCGAGCCGGCCGTGACATCCATAATTCAGGTCTGGAAATGAAAATGCCCGGCGAAGGCCGGGCCGGAGCTTATTTCTTGATGAAAAGGTCGAGCTTTCCGTGATGCTCGGCCAGCAGATAATAGAAGGTCAGGCGGGATTTGGTCCGATCGTCCTTCATGTGCTCGCAGACGGATTTGATGGAACCGTCGAGGTCGCCGGATTTCAGGCCGAGCTTCTTCTTCAGGAAATTCTCGCGGACGCGCTCGACCTCGGCCGGGTCGGAGCAGGCGACGTAGCGGGTGTCGGGCTTGCTCATCACAAGCGCATAGGACTTCGACATCCCGGCGAAGGCTGCGTCGTTCAACGGCTTCTTGGCGTATTTCTTCACGTCGGCGAGGTGGTCCATCTGGTAGCCCCTTCCTGGCCCGCTCCGGAGTGCGGGCGGTTGCGTGTAGCGGCCGGAGGTTAACGCGCTTTTTCGCAGGGGGCGAGAGGGGAAAGCCAGTGATTTCGGGCTTTTGGAAGGGTTTGATGCAACCTTTCGTCGAACTCTGGAATGCGCGGGGCGGATGGCGGAACGCTCGCCGGCATGGGTTGAGCCTCGCGCCCCGCGGTGCTGCGATGCAGCATCTGCTGGAGCAATGACATGAAGCCGACGATTCTGATGGTGCCGCGCATGCCCGAGGCGTTGACCGCGCGGCTGGCGGAACATTTCACGCTGTTAGGGCCGATGGAGCATTCGACGCCGGAGGCGCTCCCGGCAGGCGCGGAGCAGGCGGAGGCGCTGCTCACGATGGGTAGCCTCAGCACAAACGCCGCGCTGATCGACGCGCTGCCGCAGCTCAGGCTGATCTGCTGCTATGGCACCGGGATCGAAGGCGTCGACCG
>NZ_JBIWYK010000345.1:0-3480 GCF_044752385.1 Allobosea sp. CER48
TACGCGGTCTATCTCGACCGACAGGCTGCCGAGATTCAGGCCTATCGCCGCGACCAGGCCTTGAAAGTGCCGGCTGATCTCGACCTCGACGCCATTTCGGGCCTGTCGAATGAGCTCAAGGCGAAACTTGCGGCACAGCGCCCCGCAGATCTCGCCCAGGCCGGAAAGATCGAGGGCATGACGCCGGCGGCTTTGACGCTGCTCGCCGCGCACGCGCGGAAGGGCCGGAGCCCGGCACCGTTATCCACAGGATCAACGTGACTGTTGAAAAGATCGACAAGCAGCGCGCTTTGCGCTTGACGCCTGTTTCACGTGAAACAGAGGAGCGCCTGGCGCTGCTGGTTGCTGAGCTCCGGCGCTGGCAGGCGGCAAAGAATCTCGTGTCTTCGACCACGCTGGCTGATGTCTGGACCCGTCATATCGCGGATTCATTGCAGGTATTCGGTCTCTCGCCTGAAAGCGAGCGCTGGCTCGATCTTGGCTCGGGTGGCGGTTTCCCGGGCCTGGTGATCGGAATCTGCCTGGCCGAGCGTGGGAGGGGGCAGATTGACCTTGTCGAGAGCAACGCGCGCAAATGCGCCTTTCTCAGGCATGCGGCACGCGTCACTGGCGCACCGGTCAAGGTCCACACTGCTCGTATCGAGGATGTGATCGGCAATTTCACCGGGAACGTCGATGTGGTCACGGCGCGCGCGCTTGCGCCGTTGCCGCAGCTGCTCGACTGGTGTGAAGAACTGTTGAGAACAGGCACTCTTGGGCTCTTTCCCAAGGGACAACATCTAGATGCGGAATTGACCGACTCGGCCAGATATTGGAAGATTCAGGCGACAACGGTTTCCTCCGTAACAGATGACGCCGCGCGAATCCTGATGGTGCGCTCGGCCGAGAGACGAGCCGATCCATGACTGAGGCCACATCTGCGACATTTCCGCGCCGCCCGCGCGTGATCGCGCTTGCCAATCAGAAGGGCGGCGTCGGCAAGACGACGACCGCAATCAATCTCGGGACCGCGCTCGCGGCGATCGGGGAAAAAGTCCTGATTGTCGATCTCGATCCCCAGGGGAATGCGTCGACGGGCCTTGGCGTCGACCGACGCAGCCGCAAATCCTCGACCTATGACGTCCTTTGCGGTGATGTCGGGCTGGGGCAGGCACTGCAGCCTACCGCCGTTCCCGGCTTGTCGCTTGCGCCGTCGACACTCGACCTTCTCGGGGTCGAACTGGAGATCGCATCCGCCAAGGATCGTGCGCACCGCCTGAAGAAGGCAATCGATGAGCTGGTCTACGATCAGCGCTGCCAGGACCTGACTTATGTCCTGATCGATTGCCCGCCGTCGTTAAGTCTTATCACGATCAATGCGATGACGGCGGCGGACGCCGTCCTGGTGCCATTGCAATGCGAGTTTTTTGCTCTCGAAGGCCTCAGCCAGCTGCTCAAGACGGTCGAGCAGGTCCGCGCCGGGCTTAATCCCCGCCTGATCATCCAGGGCGTGGTCCTGACGATGTTCGATCCGAGAAACAACCTGTCGGGTCAGGTGATGGCTGATGTGAAAAACTTCCTAGGCGACAAGGTTTATGAGACCGTGATCCCGCGCAACGTGCGGATTTCCGAGGCTCCGTCCTATGGCAAGCCGGCACTGCTCTACGATCTGCGCTGCTCGGGCTCGCAAGCCTATCTTCGGCTGGCGTCGGAGGTGATCAAGCGGGAGCGCGCATTGCGCGCCGCGGCCTGAAGAAGCAATTGGTGAGGTAAAGAGGATGGCGATGGCCGAAGAACAGGGGCGTTCCCGCCTGGGCCGCGGTCTGGCGGCATTGATCGGCGACGTCGGCGAGGAGATCGGTGCGATCGAGCGTGCCCGCGGCCAGCGTCGGGTGCCTGTCGAATTCCTGCGCCCAAGTGCCAGGAATCCGCGCCGGACATTCGTCGAGGAGAATCTCGAGGAGCTGACCACCTCGATCCGCGAACGCGGCATCCTGCAGCCGATCATCGTTCGGGCGATCCCGGGCATGGTCGATGCCTATGAGATCATCGCTGGCGAGAGGCGTTGGCGAGCAGCTCAGCGCGCCGAACTACACGACGTGCCGGTTATCCTCGTCGAAGCTGACGATCGTGAAGCCCTCGAAATCGCGATCGTCGAGAACGTCCAGCGCACCGACCTGAACGCGATCGAGGAAGCCGCCGGCTATGAGCGGCTGATCGCCGAATTCAACTATACGCAGAACGACCTGGCGCGCGTCATCGGCAAGAGCCGCAGCCACGTCGCCAATACGCTGCGGCTGTCGAAGCTGCCAGAATCGGTGCGCAAGATGGTCAGCGAAGGCGCTGTTTCGGCTGGCCATGCCCGCGCCCTGCTGTCTGTTTCGGATCCGGAACTGATGGCGCGCAAGATCATCGACGAGGGCCTGAGCGTCCGCGATATCGAGCGCGTCGTGCAGGAGGAAGCTCGGGGCGAAACGAAGAGCGTCGCTGTAGCCAGGCAGCCCAAAGCGGAGAAGGATCCCGATACGCGGGCGCTCGAAAAGGCGCTGGAGGAGGCGCTTGGACTCTCGGTCTCGATCGCGCACCGCGCGAACGGCTCGGGCGAGGTCAGGATCGGCTACAAGACGCTCGAGCAGCTCGACGCACTCTGCCACCGGCTCAAGGCCTGATCACTCGGCCCGGCCGCTACGGGCGAGCCGGGCCAGCGTCCACAAGACTCGGGTCGCGACCGCGCGGCCCATGTCGGCGTTCTGGCGCGTGGCCAGGATCGCATTGCCGAGCAGGCCCACGGCCTCCGTCAATTTCGCGCTGGGCCAGGCATTCAGCGCGGCTTCCGTGGTCGCGATGCGAGGATAGGGCAGGCGCATCGTGCCGACGACGTCCCTCACGCCTTTCCCGGCGTCGACAGCCTGGCGCGCCTTCAGCAGGGCCAGGGCTTGACGCAGCACCGCGCCGAGCATGACGCCGGCATCCAGTCCCTCGCTGCTGAGCTTGGCCTGGGCCAGGTCCAGAATCGGCAGTTTCCCGGCGAAGACGGCGTCGACAAGCATGGCCTGCTCGCGCTGGGCGGTGTCGCCGACGATCGCGTCGATATGCTCGTCCCGCACGGCGGGTTCGCTTCCGACATAGATCAGCAGCTTCTCGATCTCGCGCCGCGAGGTCTGGCGGTCGCCGCCAAGCAGGCTCGCGAGATGTTCGCGGCTGGTGCGGTCGATCGACTTGCCGGCGGCACGCACCATCTCGTCGATGATCGAGCCGAGATCGCGGGCAGCGTCGCCATAGCAGGGCACCGCAAGAGCGGTCCTTGCCTTCTCACAGGCGGTACGCAGCGGATTGCTGCGCTGCAGATCACCGGCCTCGATGATGACGATGGCGTCCTGCGAAGGCGCGGCTAACAGCGGCTCGATCGCGGCCAGCAACGGCTTGGAAGTCGGCGACACACGGATCGCGCGACGGCCGCCGAAAAGGCCGATGGTATTGGCCTCGTCGGCGAGCTTCAGC
>NZ_JBIWYK010000346.1:0-3472 GCF_044752385.1 Allobosea sp. CER48
TGCTGCCGCTGCCGGTGCTACATTGACATGCGCAGCTTTTCCGGAGCCCGCGACGTGACGCGCCCCTTGCGGGATGCCCCGCAATTCTACCTGACCTCCCCGACCACGTGCCCCTATCTTCCGGGGCGCGAGGAACGGAAGGTATTCACGCATCTCGTCGGCGCGCGGGCGCGCGAGCTCAACGACGTGCTCTCGCAAGGCGGCTTCCGCCGTTCGCAAAGTATCGCCTATCGCCCGGCCTGCGAGAGCTGCCGCGCCTGTGTCTCGGTCCGGATCTGCGTCGATGACTTCCGCTATTCGCGCGGCTTTCGCCGGGTTCTGGCACGCAATGGTGACCTGATCGGCGAAGCAAGGCCGCCGCAGCCGCGGTCCGAGCACTACTCGCTGTTCCGCGCCTATCTCGACGACCGCCATCCGGACGGCGGCATGGCGACGATGTCGGCGCTCGATTTCGCGATGATGGTCGAGGACACCCATGTCGAGACCCATCTCATCGAATACCGGCGGCGCGGCCCCGACTCGGGCTTCACCGGTCGTGGCGAGGGCGACCTCTTCGCGATGGCCCTCACCGATACGCTCGGCGACGGGCTCTCGATGGTCTATTCGGTCTACGATCCCGCGCTGGAACCACGCTCCCTCGGCACATTCATGGTGCTGGACCATGTCGCGCGGGCGCGGCGCCTCGGCCTCCCCTATGTCTATCTCGGCTACTGGGTCGATGGCTCGCCCAAAATGGCCTACAAGGCGCGCTTCCTGCCGCAGGAGCGCTTGATGCCGCAAGGCTGGGAACGCGTCGATCGGGCTGATTCAACCGATTGAAACGCATTCGCGACGCGCGCAAAACGCGCTTGCGACGTTTTCCCGCGCCCGGCACTGTGCCGCCAACGGCCAGCGCGACACACCGCCGCGACACACATGCCGACCGGAGGAAACATGAGCGAAGACCTGACCCAGCGGCTGGAGCGTTGCTACACCGGCATCATCCACGACACGATGCGGGCGATGGGCCTGAAGGACTTCGTGCTGCCGCCGGAACTGCGGCCGCTCCTGCCCGGCCAGAAGCTTGCCGGGCCCGCGTTCACGGTCGAGGGCAAGACCGGCGAGTTCGACGCCCATGAGACGTTGCTCGGCTGGACCGGGCTGCTCTCCGCCGCCAAGCCCGGCCATGTCTGGGTCTGCCAGCCCAACACCAACGAGATCGCGCTGATGGGCGAGCTTTCGGCCGAGACGCTGAAGAACAAGGGCGTGCGCGGCTGCGTCATCGACGGGCTGTCGCGCGACACCGAGTTCATGGTCGAGATGGGCTTCCAAGCCTATTTCAAGGCGTACACGCCGCGCGACATCGTCGGCGCCTGGCTGCCCAAGGCGGTCGACGAGCCGATCAAGATCGGCGACGTCTGGATCCGGCCGGGTGACTACATCCTCGCCGATCGCGACGGCGTCGTCCGCATTCCCGCCGAGATCATCGAAGAGGTTCTGGACAAGTCGGAGACGGCGATCTCGGCTGAAAACAAGGTCCGCACCGCGATCCTTGCCGGCACCGACCCGCAGCAGGCCTACCTGCAATACGGCAAGTTCTGAGAGAGTTGCAGCCCTCATCCCGAGGAACCGCGAAGCCGGCGTTTCGAAGGATGGGTCCGGAGCCTCCTGAAGCATCCTTCGAGATGCCATTCCCAAGAGAATGGCTCCGCGGGATGAGGGCTCCGCTTCAAGAGGAGCGATGCCATGCCCCACGATCCGCGCCTCATCCTGCTGGATCCGCGCGACAATGTCCTTGTGGCGCGGGTGCGGCTGAAAGCCGGCGACACAGTCGAGACCGGCAGCGGCCCGGCAGCGCTCGATCGCGATATCGCGCTCGCTCACAAGATCGCCCGTCGCGCCGTCGCGGCCGGTGAGAAGATCCTGAAATACGGCGCGCCGATCGGCGTCGCGACCGAGGCGATCGCGGCCGGCGCGCATGTCCATGTCCACAACATGCGCAGCGACTACACGCCGACCTATCATCTGGAAGACGAGCGCAAGACAGGAGCCTCGGTATGAGCGAGATGCGCGGCTATCTCCGGTCCGACGGGCGCAAGGGCATCCGCAACACCGTCGCGGTCGCCTATCTCGTCGAATGCGCCCACCATGTCGCGCGCGAGATCGCCCTGCCCTGGCGCGAGGAAGGCGTCCACGCGATCGGCTTTCCCGGCTGTTACCCTAATCCTTATGCCGAGCGGATGATGGAGCAACTCTGCACCCATCCGAATGTCGGCGCCGTGCTGCTGGTCTCGCTCGGCTGCGAGAGCTTCAACAAATACGCGCTCGAGCGGACGGTCCGCGCCAGCGGCCGCCCGGTCAAGACCATCATCATCCAGAGCACCGGCGGCACCCGCACCTCGATCCGCGAAGGCCGGGCCTGGGTCGAGGAGCAGCGCATCGCTCTCGACGCGCAGGAGACCGTGCCGATGGCGGTGTCCGAACTCGTGATCGGCACGGTCTGCGGCGGCTCGGACGGGACTTCCGGCATCACCGGCAATCCCGCCGCGGGGCGCGCCTTCGACAAGCTGATCTCCGAGGGCGCCGCCTGCATCTTCGAGGAGACCGGCGAATTGATCGGCTGCGAGCACATCATGGCGGCGCGAGCTGTCACGCCCGAGCTCGGCGTCGAACTCGAGAAGTCGGTGGCCAAGGCGGCGCGCTACTATGCGACCCTGGGCTACGGCTCCTTCGCTGCAGGCAATGCCGAGGGCGGGCTCTCGACCATCGAGGAGAAGTCGATGGGCGCCTATGCCAAATCCGGGGCTTCGCCGATCTCGGGCCTGATCAAGCCCGGCGACGTGCCGCCGCATGGCGGGCTTTACCTGCTCGACGTGGTGCCGGACGGCGAGGTCCGCTTCGGCTTCCCCAACATCAACGACAACGCCGAGATCGCGGAGCTGATCGCCTGCGGCGCGCATTGCGTGCTGTTCGTGACCGGCCGCGGCTCGGTCGTCGGTTCCGCGATCTCGCCGGTAGTGAAGATCTGCGCCAATCCGGAAACCTATCGCCGCATGTCCGAGGACATGGACGTCGATGCCGGGCGCATCCTCGAAGGGCATGCCGGGCTCGACGAGGTCGGCCAGGAGATTCGCGACCTCGTCGTCTCGCTCGGGCAAGGCGGCAGGACGAAGTCGGAAGAGCTCGGCCATCAGGAGTTCATCCTGACCTACAAGAGCTTCGAACCACTCGGTCCGGCCTGCCTGCCGGCGGCGTGAGCCGGGCGCGTCACGAAGCGCGCTTCCGCCGCCCGGAATGATCGGCTAAGTCCTTTTTCATGAAGGGGACGACAGGGCGAAGGAACTGGCACAGGAGCGCGCTCGCGCTGCTGGCCGTTTATGCCCTCGTGCTGCAGACGACGCTCGCGGCGCTCGCCGCGGGGCTTTCGGCACAACCGTCGCCCACGTTCCTGCACCCGCTCTGCGCGCCCGGACAGGCGGCGCCGGCCGAACCT
>NZ_JBIWYK010000347.1:0-3471 GCF_044752385.1 Allobosea sp. CER48
CGGCTTGTGGGCTTGGTGCAGGCTCTGCGCGACCTGGGCGTTGGTGATCTGGCCGCGGTGGATGTTGAGCCCCGCTGCGAGATGCGGATCGTTGCGGATCGCATCCAGGCCTCCGGCCGCCAGCGCCAGGCCGAAGGGGAGGGTTGCATTGTTCAGCGCGTAGCTCGACGTCAACGGTACGGCGCCGGGCATGTTGGCGACGCAGTAATGGATCACGCCGTCGATCTCGAAGGTCGGGTTCGCATGTGTCGTCGGGTGGGAGGTTTCGAAGCAGCCGCCCTGGTCGATCGCGACATCGACGAGGACCGCGCCGCGCTTCATTCGGGAGAGCTGGGAGCGCGATACCAGCCGCGGCGCAGCCGCGCCGGGGATGAGCACCGCCCCGATCACGACATCCGCGGCGAGGACTTCTTCCTCGATCGCGTGGAGGGTGGAGAAGCGCGTGCGTGCCCTGCCTCCGAAATGCTCGTCGAGCTGCCTCAGCCTCGGCAAGGAGCGGTCCAGAATCACGACATCGCCGCCCAGGCCGGCGGCCATGCGGGCCGCGTGCGTGCCGACGACGCCGCCACCGATGATCGCAATGCGGGCGGGAGGCACCCCCGGCACACCGCCGATCAGCACGCCTCGGCCACCTGCATGCCGCTGCAGGCAAGCTCCCGCGGCCTCGATCGACAGGCGGCCCGCCACTTCGCTCATGGGGGCAAGCAACGGCAAGCCGCCGGCCTTGTCGGTCACGGTTTCATAGGCAACCGCGGTTACGCCGGACTTCAGGAGCCCGGCGGTCTGCTCCGGATCGGGAGCGAGGTGCAGATAGGTGAACAGGATCTGCCCCTCGCGGAGCTGCACCCATTCCGAGGGTTGCGGCTCCTTGACCTTCACGATCAGCTCGGCCCTGGAGAAGACGTCCGCGGCGCTCGGAACGATCGTGGCGCCGGCGGCCTCGTAAGCGCTGTCGGGAGCGGAAATGCCGGCACCGGCCGCCGTCTCGACAAGGACTTCATGGCCCGCGGCAGCGTACTCGCGCACAGCTTCCGGAGTCAGGCCGACCCGGTACTCGTGAACCTTGATTTCCTTGGGCACACCGACGCGCATTGCTTCCTCCTCGTTATGGTTGGAGCCGGCGATCCCGCGCCGGTGCCGGCACGGGATCAAGCCCCCTTGTGAATGGCTCTCCAGATGGCCTGCGGCGTCGCCGGCATGTCGATGTGGCTGATGCCATGGGGCGCGAGGGCGTCGACGATCGCGTTCATCACCGAAGGCAGGGAGCCGGCGCATCCAGCTTCGCCGCAGCCCTTGGCGCCGACGGGATTGGTCCGGGTCGGCACGCCCTGGCTGACGAAGGAGAAGAAGGGCACGTCGGACGCGCGCGGCATCGCATAGTCCATGTAGGAGCCGGTCATCAGCTGCCCGGCTTCGTCATAGGACGTCATCTCGCAGATCGCCTGGCCGATGCCCTGCACCACCCCGCCATGGAGCTGCCCCTCGACGATCATCGGATTCACCAGCACCCCGAAGTCGTTGACCATAACATAGCTTGCGATCTCGACATGCCCGGTGTCCGGGTCGATCTCGACCTCGGCGATATGGCAACCGTTGGGATAGGCCGACGGCGCAGCCTTGAAGACGTGATCGACGTCGAGCGTCTGCGGCAGGTCGTCGGGCAGCGGCGCTTCCCCCTGCAGTTTCCGTGCGAGTTCCATGATGCCGATCGAGCGATCGGTCCCCGCGATGCCGAAGCGGCCATTGGCGAATTCGATGTCGGCGACGCCCGCTTCCAGAAAGTGCGCCGTCAGCAGCCGGCCCTTTTCGATGACACGTTCGCTCGCCTCGATGATCGCCGAGCCGCTCGCCATGATCGATTTCGAGCCGCCGGTGCCGCCACCGGCGATCAGGCGGTCGCTGTCGCCCTGTACGAGACGGATCGCTTCGAAGGGCACGCCGAGTTGGCTTGTCAGGACCTGGGCGAAGGGCGTCCAGTGTCCCTGCCCGTAGTCGAGCGTCCCGGTGACGATGGTGACGGTTCCGTCCGGTTCGAAATGGATGCCTCCCATCTCGTTGCTCGGAGGGGCGGTGACCTCGAGATAGCAGCCGATCCCGCGTCCGCGGAGCTTTCCGGCCTTGCGGCTTGCGCGTTCGCGGGGCCGGTAACCCTTCCAGTCGGCCGCCTCCAGCGCCCGGGCGAAGAGGGCCGGGAAGTCGCCGCTGTCGTAGACCGTGCCGATCGGGGTTTTCCAGGGCAGTTGCCCGGGCCCGATCAGGTTGCGCTGCCTGAGAACGGCCCTGTCTATCCCCATCTCCCGCGCGGCTGTATCGATGAGCCGCTCCATGAAGTAATTGCCCTCGGGGCGCCCGGCGCCGCGATAGGCCGCGATCGGCACCGTGTTGGTCACGGCGCAGCGCGTCTGCACCTCGACCAGCGGGGTGCGATACATGCCGACGCTGTTCTTGCCGATGTTCAGCGTCGCCATCATCGGGCCGGGTGGCGAGAGATAGCCGCCCATGTTGCCGAAGCCGGTGAAGCGCGTTGCGAGGAAGCGCCCGCGTGAATCGAGGGCGAGCTCAGCCTCGAACACCATGTCGCGGCCATGATGGTCGGACACGAAGCTTTCGGAGCGCTGGTCGGCCCATTTGACCGGCTTCTTGAGCAGCCGTGCCGCATGGAGCAGCACGACATATTCCGGGAATACGGCCGACTTCATGCCGAAGGAGCCGCCGACATGGCCGGTCACCAGGCGCATCCGGTCCTGCGGCACGCCCATCGCCGCCGCCAGATTGTTGCGCATGCCGAACGCGCCCTGGCTCGGGGCGTGGAGCGTGTAGCGCTTTGCCTTGCGATCATAGGCGCCGATTGCCGCGCGAGGCTCGATCGGATTCACGATGATGCGGTTGTTGACGATCCGCACCCTGGTGACGTGGGCTGCCCCGGCAAAGGCTGCGGCGACCTTCCCGGCATCGCCGAAATGATAATCGAGGATGAGATTGCCGGGGACGTCGTCGAAGAGCTGCGGCGCGCCGGGGGCGAGGGCCGCCTCGGCCGAGGTGACGGCCGGCAGGATGTCGATGTCGAGCGTGACCGCCTCCGCGGCATCGCGCGCCTGCTGTGCCGTGCGGGCGACGACCATGGCGACGGGATCGCCGACGAAGCGCACCTTGTCTGCGGTCAGCGCCTGCCGGACCGGCTTCCTCATCGCGGTCCCGTCGCGGTTCGGCAGGTCGACGACGCATTTCAGCGCGCCGTAGCCCTGACCTTCGAGGTCTTCGGCCGTGTAGACCGCGACGACGCCTTTCATCGCTTTCGCGGCGGCGGTGTCGACGCCGCGAATGATGCCATGCGCATGGGGGCTGCGCACGAAGGCGGCATGGAGCTGGCCTTCCAGCGACAGGTCGTCGGTATAGCGGCCCTCGCCGCGAACGAGCGTCGCATCCTCCTTGCGCGGGAGCGATTGGCCAATTCCGGGACGGCTGGTGGCC
>NZ_JBIWYK010000348.1:0-3461 GCF_044752385.1 Allobosea sp. CER48
GGCGCTCAGGCCGTCGTGCCAAGGCACCACGGCCGCCGGCTCACTCCCATTCGATGGTGCCGGGCGGCTTCGACGTCACGTCGTAGACG
Source organism: Allobosea sp. CER48 (assembly GCF_044752385.1). NCBI lineage: Bacteria > Pseudomonadati > Pseudomonadota > Alphaproteobacteria > Hyphomicrobiales > Alloboseaceae > Allobosea > Allobosea sp. CER48. The sequence continues at coordinate 90 of NZ_JBIWYK010000348.1, forward strand.
ACGCGGTTGATGCCCTTGACCTCGTTGATGATGCGGGTCGCGGCGCGGCCGAGGAAGTTCATGTCGAAGGGATAGAAATCCGCCGTCATGCCGTCGACCGAGGTCACGGCGCGCAGTGCGCAGACATGGTCATAGGTGCGGTAGTCGCCCATCACCCCGACGGTGCGCACCGGCAGCAGCACCGCGAAGGCCTGCCAGATCACGTCGTAGAGACCGGCCTTGCGGATCTCGTCGAGATAGATCGCATCCGCCTTGCGCAGGATGTCGAGCTTCTCCTTCGTGATCTCGCCGGGGCAGCGGATGGCGAGGCCCGGACCCGGGAAGGGATGGCGGCCGACGAAGGCCTCGGGCAGGCCGAGCTCGCGGCCGAGCACGCGAACCTCGTCCTTGAACAGCTCGCGCAGCGGCTCGACGAGCTTCATCTTCATGCGCTCGGGCAGGCCGCCGACATTGTGGTGGCTCTTGATCGTCACCGAAGGACCGCCGGAGAAGGAGACGCTCTCGATCACGTCGGGATAGAGGGTGCCCTGCGCCAGGAAATCGGCGCCGCCGAGCTTCGCGGCCTCGGCATCGAAGACATCGATGAAGAGCCGGCCGATGGTCTTGCGCTTGGCCTCCGGGTCGGCGCCGCACTTGGCGAGTTCCGACAGGAAGAGCTCCTCGGCTTCCACATGGACCAGCGGGATATTGTAGTGATCGCGGAACAGGCGGACGACCTCTTCGGCCTCGTTCATCCGCATCAGGCCGTGGTCGACGAAGACGCAGGTGAGCTGGTCGCCGATCGCCTCATGGATCAGCACGGCCGCGACGGCCGAGTCGACGCCCCCGGACAGCCCGCAGATAACGCGGCCGGTGCCGACCTGCTCGCGGATCTTCTTCTGCATCTCGGCGCGATAGGCCGACATGCTCCAGTCCGGCTTGCAGCCGCAGATCTCGACGACGAAGTTGCGCAGCAGCTTGCCGCCATCGGGGGTGTGGACCACCTCGGGATGGAACATCGTGGTGTAGAAGCGCCGCTCTTCGTCGCTCGCCACTGCGAAAGGCGCGTTCTCCGAGGTCGCCTTGACCGAAAAGCCCTGCGGCAGCTCGGTGACGCGATCGCCATGGCTCATCCAGACCGGATAGCGCGCGCCCTTCTCCCAGACGCCCTCGAACAGCCTAGAGGGCGCGACGATCTCGACATCGGCCCGGCCGAACTCGGCTGCGTGCCCGCCTTCGACCTTGCCGCCGAGCTGATGCGCCATGGTCTGCTGGCCGTAGCAGATGCCCATCAGCGGAATGCTCGCGCTGAAAACCGCTTCGGGGGCGCGCGGGCTGCCCTCGTCCGGCACCGAGGCCGGGCCGCCAGAGAAGATCACGCCCTTCGGCTTCAGGCGCTCAAACGCCTCGCCCGCCGACTGGAACGGGGCGATCTCGCAATAGACGCCGATCTCGCGGATGCGCCGCGCGATCAGCTGCGTCACCTGCGAGCCGAAATCGATGATGAGGATGGAGTCGTGATGGGGCTGAGCGCTCGTCATCGCGTCCCGTTAATGGATAGCGCGGGCGCGCGCAACGGGGCCGCGCCCGAACGCATGGCGTCCCTGCCCTCAGGCATTGGCGGTTCCCTCGAATAACGTCGCGACCTCGGCCGTATGCGAGGCCGTCGGGTTCCCGACGGCTGGGTACCGGCATGGCCGCCCCGCGGTATGTCGATACGCAGGCCGCGCCCGCTCAGCTGATGCGCGAAAGGCAGGCCAGATAGAACCCGTCCGTGCCGGTGCGCCGCGGCGAGAGTTGCAGGCCGAACTCGGTCGCGAAGCGTGCAAGCAGGGAAAAGTCGCTTTCGGCTCCCTTGAGCACGTCGATGGGCGCGATCGGAGCGAAGCCGGGGTGGCGGCCGAGGAAGCCGCGGATCGCGTCGTCATTCTCGTCCGGCAGCATGGAGCAGGTGATGTATGCAATGTGTCCGCCGGGTTTCGCCAGCTTCGCGGCGCGGGCCAGAACCTCGGCCTGATCCTTGACCCGCTCGGCCAATGCGCCGGGGCGTACACGCCATTTCGCATCGGGATTGCGCCGCCACGTGCCGGAACCCGTGCAGGGCGCATCGACGAGCACGAGATCCGCCTGCCCGGCGACATCTGCCAGCGGCTCATGGCCGCGCGAGCGCGGGATGCGCACTTCGACGATGCTCGCTCCCGAGCGCGCGACGCGGTCATGCAACGGCGCGAGCCGGCGGCTGTCGAGGTCGGTGGCATAGAGGCTGCCACGATTGGCCATCAGAGCGGCCAGCGCCAGCGTCTTGCCCCCTGCCCCGGCACAGAGGTCGATCACGGTCTGGCCGGGCTGCGCGCCGGCGAGCAGCGTCACCAGTTGCGAACCTTCGTCCTGCACCTCGAAGGCGCCCGCGAAAAAGCCGGGCTCGGTCTGCAGCGACGGCCCGCGTCCGTCATGCCCGGGCTGGAAGCGCAGGCAGTCGGGAGACCAGGGGCCGGTCTCGGGCTGATGATGGGCAAGTTCCTTGAGTACGGCGTCGCGGCCGGCCTTGAGGCGGTTGACGCGCAGGTCGATCGGCGCGCGAGCCGCCAGCGCCTGCCCTTCCGCTATCGCCGCCTCGCCGAAGCCGGCCTGGAACGAAGGCCAGAGCCAATCCGGCACATCCGCCCGTACCCAGTCCGGCGCCCCCTCGTCCGAGAAGGCGGTCAGAAGCGCGGTCTCGTCGGCCGTCAACGGCGCCGGTGCATGGTTCTCTCCGGAAAACAAGCCGGCGATCTCATCGAGCAGCAGGCCACGCAGCCCGGCCAGCATGCCCAGAACCAGGCCGCGCGGCTCCTCGGAAGCCATCGCATAGCCGGACGAGGCCTTGCGACGCAGGGCGTCATAGACGAGCGAGGCGATGGCGGCGCGATCCTTGGAGCCGGCGAAGCGGCGCGACAGGCCCCAATCCTTCAGCGCATCGGCCGCGGGGCGGCGGCGCTCGATGATGTCCTGCAGCACCTCGATGGCGGCACTGATCCGGGCAGCTGGCGTCATGATGCTTTCGATCCCTGCGCGGGCGGCTCAGGCCCGGCGCCGTCAGGCTGTAAGAGGTTGCGCTTCGACCAGTTCGAACATGACGCCGAGGCAAGGCGCCCCCTGCGGCATGCACTTGACGCGGTCGTTTCACAAGCGGAAAGACGATGCAACCGCATGTCGCGGCCACCGGGATATCCACACATGAAAAGCGCCAGCCGCATCGTCATCCTGAGCCTCATCGCCCTCGGCCTTGCCGCTTGCGCGACCGCCCCCCAGCAGGACTTCACGCCCCCCGCCTCCAAGCGCCTCGACGCGAAGACCACGCTCGAAAACCGCCGCTGATCCGGCCGCCCTATCGGAAAGCCCGCGCCGGCGGTC
>NZ_JBIWYK010000349.1:0-3459 GCF_044752385.1 Allobosea sp. CER48
TCGATCGCCGGCTGCCCAGGGGCCGGGGATGGCATGCGCCTGCATATGGCTCAGCAGCTGCTCGTCGACCCGCTGCGCCGTGCGCCTCAGCGCCAGCTCGCGCAACGCCGTCAGGTTGCCCGGCGAGAAATAGTTCGACACCGCCCGTCTGGCGGTCTCCGGCAGGTAGACCTTGCCCTCGTTCAGCCGCTTGATCAGGTCCTCGGGCGTGAGGTCGATGATCTCGATCGCGTCGGCGCGGTCGATGATCGAGTCCGGCACCGTCTCGCGTACGCGAACCCGCGTGATCTGCGCGACGACGTCGTTGAGGCTTTCGACATGCTGGATGTTGAGCGTCGTGTAGACGTCGATGCCGCGGTCGATCAGCTCGAGCACGTCGAGATAGCGTTTGGGATGGCGACTGCCCTGGGCGTTGGTATGGGCGAGTTCGTCGACGAGGACGAGCTGCGGCCGCCTTGCCAGGACCGCGTCGAGATCCATCTCGTCGACGCTCTGGCCGCGATAGGCGACCTGGCTTCGCGGCACCACCTCGTAGCCTTCGATCAGCGCCTGTGTCTCGCGGCGGCCATGCGTCTCGACGACACCGATGACGACGTCGATGCCCTCCGCCCGGCGCGCCCGCCCGGCGAGCAGCATCTCGTAGGTCTTTCCGACCCCCGGGGCGGCGCCGAGGAAGATCTTCAGCTTTCCGCGCGTTTCGCTGCGGACCTGTTCCAGCAGCGCGTCCGGAGACGGCCTTGGCGGCTCGGTGCGAAGCTCGTCCGGCATGGCGTGGGATGGGTCCTCAAACGGCGCGGCGACGGGATCGCTCCGGCCGCCGCGCACTTCTTAGCGTTATTTCGCTGTCGCCGCATCGAGGGCGAGGTTCAGCTTCAGCACGTTGACGACAGGCTCGCCGAGGATGCCGAGCTGGCGTCCTTCGACATGGCCGGCGACGAGGCTGCGCAGATCCGCCTCGCTCAGGCCGCGGGCCCGGGCGACGCGCGGCACCTGGAAATAGGCGGCTTCCGGCGAGACATGCGGGTCGAGCCCGCTGCCGGAGGTCGTCACCAAATCCATCGGCACGGCGGCCTGCGGATTCTCCTGCTTCAGCGTCGCCACGTCGCCCTTGATGCGCTCGACCAGCTTGGGGTTGGTCGGGCCGAGATTCGAGCCGCCGGAGCTCGTGGCATTGTACCCGTCGCCGGCCGCCGAGGGCCTGCCATGGAAATAGCGTTCGCCGGCGAAGGACTGACCGATCAGCTCGGATCCGATCACCTTGCCGTCCTTTTCGATCAGGCTGCCATTGGCCTGGCGGGGGAACAGCGCCTGGGCGACCCCGGTCATCGCCAGCGGATAGGCGATACCGGTGATGGCGGTGAGCGCGACGATCATCACGATCGCGGGGCGAAGTTGCTTCAACATGGTTTCAGATCCTTCAGATCAGGCCGACGGCCGTGACGGCCATGTCGATCGCCTTGATGCCGATGAACGGGACGATGATGCCGCCGAGGCCGTAGACCAGCAGGTTGCGTGAGAGCAGCGCGCCGGCGCCGACCGGGCGATACTTCACACCGTGCAGCGCGAGCGGGATCAGCGCGACGATGATCAGCGCGTTGAAGATGATGGCGGAGAGGATCGCGCTCTGCGGCGTGGCGAGCTGCATGAAGTTCAGCGCGCCGAGCTGCGGATAGAAAGCGATGAACATCGCCGGGATGATGGCGAAATACTTCGCGATGTCGTTGGCGATCGAGAAGGTCGTCAGCGCGCCACGCGTCATCAGCAACTGCTTGCCGATCTCGACGATCTCGATGAGCTTGGTCGGGTCGCTGTCGAGATCGACCATGTTGCCGGCCTCGCGCGCCGCCACCGTGCCCGTGTTCATCGCCACGCCGACATCGGCCTGGGCGAGCGCCGGCGCGTCGTTGGTGCCGTCGCCGCACATCGCGACGAGTTTGCCCTTGCCCTGCTCCTCGCGGATCAGCGCGAGCTTGTTCTCGGGCGTCGCCTGGGCGAGGAAATCGTCGACGCCGGCCTCGGCTGCGATGGCGGCCGCGGTCATCGGGTTGTCGCCGGTGATCATCACCGTGCGGATGCCCATCCGGCGCAGCTCGACGAAGCGCTCTCGGATGCCGCCCTTGACGATGTCCTTGAGCTGGATGACGCCGAGCAGCTTGCCATCGCGGGCCACAGCAAGCGGCGTCCCGCCGGCCTTGGCGATCTCCTCGGCGATGGCCTGCACCTCGCGCGCCGCCTCGCTGTCGCCGCCGCTCTCGCGGATATGGGCGAGCACCGCATCGACCGCGCCCTTGCGGATGCTGGAGCCGTCGTGATCGACGCCGCTCATCCGGCTCTGCGCGGTGAAGGGCACGAAATGGGCATTGAGGCCGACGAGGTCGCGCGCCCGGATGCCATGCTGCTCCTTGGCGAGCACGACGATCGAGCGGCCTTCCGGCGTCTCGTCGGCGAGCGAGGCGAGCTGGGCTGCGTCCGCAAGCTCAAGCTCGTTCACGCCCCGCACCGGCTTGAAGGCGGTCGCCTGGCGGTTGCCGAGCGTGATCGTGCCGGTCTTGTCGAGCAGCAGCGTGTCGACGTCGCCGGCAGCCTCGACGGCACGGCCGGACATGGCGAGCACGTTGAACCGCACCAGGCGATCCATGCCCGCGATGCCGATGGCCGAGAGCAGCGCGCCGATCGTGGTCGGGATCAGCGTCACGAAAAGCGCGACGAGGACGATGACGGGAATGGCGCCGCCGGCATAGCTGGCGAAGCTCGGGATCGTCGCCGTCGCCAGCACGAAGATCAGCGTCATGCCCGCGAGCAGGATGTTGAGCGCGATCTCGTTCGGCGTCTTCTGCCGCTCCGCACCTTCGACCAGCGCGATCATGCGGTCGATGAAGGTCGAGCCCGCGGTGGCGGTGATACGGACCCTGATCCAGTCCGACAGCACCTGCGTACCGCCGGTGACGGCCGAGCGGTCGCCGCCGGATTCGCGGATGACCGGCGCGGATTCGCCGGTGATCGCCGCTTCGTTGACCGAGGCGATGCCTTCGATCACCTCGCCATCGGAGGGGATGATGTCGCCGGCCTCGACCAGCACGACGTCGTTGAGCTTGAGGCTGGGCCCGGGCACCAGCGTGAACTTGCTGCGATCGGTCCCGCCGAGCAGCTTGGCCTGCGTCTCCGAGCGCGTCTTGCGCAGCGAATCCGCCTGCGCCTTGCCGCGACCTTCGGCGACGGCTTCGGCGAAGTTGGCGAACAGCACCGTGAACCAGAGCCAGAGCACGATCTGGAAGGAGAAGCCGAGATGGGCGGCACCGGCGAGCCAGTCGCGCAGCAGGAGGATCGTGGTCAGCGCCGAGACCACGGCGACGACGAACATCACCGGGTTCTTGGCAAGGCTGCGCGGATCGAGCTTGCGGAAGGCGCCGCCGAGCGCCGGGACGAGGATGCGGGCATCGAGGATGCTGCCGGACCTTG
>NZ_JBIWYK010000350.1:0-3448 GCF_044752385.1 Allobosea sp. CER48
GCCTGCCAGACGCAGACCGCCAGCACGCCCCCTGCCCCGCCACCGGAGCAGGCGGCGCCGGGCGTGACGCCGAGCACGTTCCGCATGCCGACCGGCAGCGGCTGCTCCGGCGAGGTCGAGCGCTTCCAGGCCGTGATCGACAACGACCTCGCCACCGGCCACACCACCAAGGGCGTGCACGACCGGGTCAGCAACGAGATTTCGCGCGCCCGCTCGGCTTGCACGGCCGGAAACGACGCCGGTGCGATCAGCCAGATCCGCGGGACCAAGGCGCGCTTCGGTTATCCGGGCTGAGAAGCCACTGGATCGGCCATCATGGTCGGCGTCGTCCCGACCATGACGGAATATGGCTGTTATGCCGCCAGTCCCCGCTTCTGCAGCAGCGCATCCGGGGTCGGCAGCCTGCCGCGGAAGAGCGTATAGGCCTCGGACGCGTCGCGGGTGTCTCCGGCCGAATAGATGTAGCGCTTGAGCTTCTCCGCCACAGCGGGCGAGAACACGTCGCCCGTCTCGGTGAAGGCGTTGAAGGCGTCGGCATCCATCACTTCGGACCAGAGATAGCTGTAGTATCCGGCCGAATAGCCGTCGCCAGAGAAAACATGGGTGAAGTGCGGCGTCCGGTGCCGCATGATGATCTCGTCGGGCATGCCGAGCCGCGCGAGCTCCGCCGCCTCGAAGGCGAGCGGGTCGATCTCCGCCGGTGCTTCCAGCGAGTGGAAGGCGAGGTCGACCAGCGCCGAGGAGGTGTATTCCACCGTGGCGAAGCCCTGGTTGAAGGTCTGGGCCTTCTCGATCTTCTCGATCAGCGCCTCCGGAATTGGTTCCCCCGTCTCGGCATGGCGGCAATATTCCCGCATCACCTCGCGCGTCAGGAACCAGTGCTCGTAGAGCTGCGAGGGCAGCTCTACGAAATCGCGCGCGACCGCCGTGCCGGCCAGCGAGCCATAGGTCACGTCCGACAGCAGCCCATGCAGCGCGTGGCCGAATTCGTGGAACAGCGTGCGCGCATCGTCGAGCGAGAGCAGCGCGGGCTTGCCTTCGGCCGGCTTCGCGAAATTGCAGACGTTGACGATGATCGGCCGCGTCTCTTCATCGAGCTTGCGCTGGCCGCGGAACGCGCTCATCCAGGCCCCGGAACGCTTCGATGCGCGGGCGAAATAATCTCCCACGAACAGGCCGACATGGCGCCCGGTCGCCGCCTCGGTCACCTCGAAGATGCGCACATCCGGGTGATAGCCGGCGAGCTCGGGCCGCTCCGCGAAGGACAGGCCGAACAGCTTGCCCGCAACGTCGAAGGCCGCCTGCCGGACGCGATCGAGCTGGAGATACTGCTTCAGCACGGCCTCATCGAGCGCATAGGTCTTCTGCCTGACCTTTTCGGCATAGTGGCGCCAGTCCCAGGGCCGGATCGGACCGTTCTCGCCCTCGCTCTGCGCCAGCGCCGCGAGATCGGCGGCTTCGCGCGCCGCCCGCGCCTTGGCCGGCTTCCAGACCAGTTCCAAAAGCCCACGCACATGTTCGGGCGTCTTCGCCATGGCGTCGTCGAGCTTGAAATGCGCGAAGGTCGGATAGCCCAGCAGCTTCGCCTTCTCCGCCCTGAGCTCCACCTTCTCGGCGACGATCGCGCGGTTGTCGCTCTCGCCGCCATTCTCGCCGCGCTTGCTCCAGGCGATGAAGGCCTCCTCGCGCAGGTCGCGGCGGGTGGAGAAGGTCAGGAACGGCTCGATGATCGAGCGCGACAGCGTCACCGCATGCTGGCCGGGCTTGCCGCGATCGGCCGCCGCGCGCGCCATCGCCGCCTTCAGGAATTCCGGCAGGCCGGCGAGCCCTGCCTCGTCCGCGATAAACAGCGCATAGGAAGATTCGTCCTTCAGCACGTTCTGGCTGAACTGCGTGCCGAGCCCCGCCAGCCGCTCGTTGATCGAGGCCAGCCGCTTCTTGTCCTCGGCGCCGAGCTTGGCACCGGATCGGATGAAACCCTTGTAGCTGCGCTCCAGGAGCCGCGCCTGCTCCGCATTCAGGTCGAGCTCCTCGCGCTTGGCGTTGACGGCGTCGACGCGGGCGAACAGCCCCTCATCCATCATGATCGTCGACCAGTGCCGCGAGGTGATCGGCGACATCTCGCGCTCGATCGCCTGCAGCGCCTCGTTGGTGTCGGCTCCCGCCAGGTTGTAGAACACGCCGCCGACGCGGCTGAGAGCATGCCCGGCGCGCTCCAGCGCCTCGATCGTGTTGGCGAAATCGGGCGCGGCCTTGTCCGCGACGATCGCCGCGATCTCGGCCTTGTGCTTGGCGAGCGCCGCATCGAAGGCCGGGCGGATATGCTCCGGCTTGATCGCTGCGAAGGGCGGCAGCCGGAATGGCGTCTCCCAGCGCGAGGCGAAGGGGTTCTCTGCCGGCAGCGCAAGAGCCTCCGGGTAACTGGCTGCGGGATAGGCGGTCGCGGCAGAACTCATCGGGTCACTTTCACGAAGCAGGCAGGATCACTCGCCGTCGAAGATATGTGCGAGATAGCGGCGCATGAAGGGCGGCATGTCGTGGTTTTTCGTCTCGGCGAGATCGCGCACGATCACGATGTCGGAGAGCTCCTCCTCTTCGAGCGTCTTCATCCGCTCCAGCATCAGCGCACGCGCCTCGTCGGCGGGCAGATCGACGCCGACCTCCCGCATGAAGGCCACACGCCCCTGCTCGATCAATGCCGTCCAGCCCTCGCCGACGTTGAGCTCGTCGAGGCGCAAGCCGGTCTCCTCCGAGAGCTCGCGGGTGACGCTGCCGGCCAGGTCGAGCGTACCATCCGCGCGGGCATCCTCGCGGTCCGGTGTGCCTGCGGCGAAGTAGACCCTGCCGGCATTGGCGGTGTGATCGCCCATCTTTCCGCAAAGGAAGGCGCCGTCATTGGCCCGGAGCGCCGCCATCGCGAAGCCGTTGCGAATGACAGGGCCGGGATGGCCCGCATCGCGCCAGGTCATGAACGCGGCATAATCCACTTCGAAATAGCCGGCCTCGAACACGCCGTCGCGGATCGCGGCGCGGTGCTGCAGCATGACGCGGCCGTTGAACATCGCCGGCTTCCCGGCACTGATCTTCGCCCAATGCGCCGCGATCTGCTCGGCATTTTCGCGGGCGAATGCCCAGTCGTAGGGCTCGACTCTGGCATCGACCCGGGACAGCCGGACGATCGTGCCGTTTTCGACGCCGTCGCTCACAGCAGCACGCCCTCGCCGACCACGACCGCCGAACCACCGATCCGCGCCGAGACCAGTGCGCCGCCACGCACGCTCAGTTCGAGCGTCATCTGCGAGGGACGGCCCATTTCGTAGCCCTGCTCGATGACGAGGCGATGGTCGCCGTCCCCAGGGTTATCGAAGGCCATGACCGCGCCGGCGAAAGCCGCCGCCGCCGAGCCCGTCGCCGGATCCTCGAGTATCCCGATATTCGGCGCGAACAT
>NZ_JBIWYK010000351.1:0-3447 GCF_044752385.1 Allobosea sp. CER48
AGCGCGTTCGCCGGTGGAGCCCCCGAAAGCCCCCCCGGGGGCCGGGACAGCACCCCGCAACGGCACGCTTTCCGAGGCCGGCTACGACGCTTCCGCGATCGAGGTGCTGGAGGGGCTCGAGCCCGTCCGCCGCCGGCCCGGCATGTATATCGGCGGCACCGACGAGCGCGCGCTTCACCACCTCTTCGCCGAGGTGATCGACAACGCCATGGACGAGGCGGTTGCGGGCCATGCGACCTTCATCGATGTCGAGTTGTTCGAGGACGGCTCGCTCGCGGTGACGGATAACGGCCGCGGCATCCCCGTCGACCCGCATCCGAAATTTCCGGGCAAGTCGGCCCTCGAAGTCATCATGACCACGCTGCATGCCGGCGGAAAGTTCGATTCCAAGGCCTACGAGACCTCTGGCGGTCTTCACGGCGTCGGCGTCTCCGTCGTCAACGCCCTGTCGGATCGGCTCGAGGTCGAGGTCGCGCGCGGCAAGACGCTCTATCGGCAGGTCTTCTCGCGCGGCCTGCCGCAGGGACCGCTGGAAACGGTCGGCGCCGTCGCCAATCGCCGCGGCACGAAGGTGCGTTTCCACCCCGATGCGCAGATCTTCGGCGAGGGCGCGCATTTCTCCCCGGCCCGCCTGTTCCGCATGGCCCGTTCCAAGGCCTATCTCTTCGGTGGCGTCGAGATCCGCTGGACATGCGCGCCGTCCCTGCTGAAGCCGGAAGGCGACGTTGCGGCGGAAGCGGTGTTCCGCTTCCCCGGCGGCTTGCGCGACTATCTCGGCCGCGAGATCGAGGGCAAGGACCTCGTCGCCGAGCCGATCTTCTCAGGCAAGATCACCAAGGAAGGCAGTCACGGCTCGCTGGAATGGGCGGTCGCCTGGCTTGCCACCGGGGAAGACGGCTTCTCCTCCTCCTACTGCAACACCATCCCGACGCCGGAAGGCGGCACGCATGAGCAAGGCCTGCGCATCGCGCTTCTGCGCGGCCTGCGCGACCATGCCGAGCGCATCGGCCAGTCGAAGCGCATGGCGCAGGTCACGTCCGACGATGTGATGGCGACCTGCGCCGCGATGCTCTCCGTCTTCATCCGGGAGCCCGAATTCCAGGGCCAGACCAAGGACAAGCTCGCCACGCTGGAAGCCTCCCGCATCGTCGAGGGCGCCGTGCGCGACGCCTTCGACCATTGGCTCGCCGCCGCGCCGCAGCAGGCACTGCGCCTGCTCGACTGGTCAGTGGACCGCGCCGAGGAACGGCTGCGCAGGCGGCTCGAGAAGGAGGTTTCGCGCAAGACCGCGACGCGCAAGCTCCGGCTGCCCGGCAAGCTCGCCGACTGCTCGAATGCCGGCGCGGCCGGATCGGAACTCTTCATCGTCGAGGGCGATTCGGCCGGCGGCTCGGCCAAGCAGGCCCGCAATCGCGCCAACCAGGCGATCCTTCCGCTGCGCGGGAAGATCCTGAACGTTGCCAATGCGACACGCGAGAAACTTAATCAGAACCAGCAACTCGCCGACCTGATCCTGGCGCTCGGCTGCGGCATCGGCACCCAGTTCCGCGAGGACGATCTCCGCTACGAGAAGGTGATCGTCATGACGGACGCCGACGTCGACGGCGCCCATATCGCCTCGCTGCTGGTCACCTTCTTCTGGCGCCAGATGCCGCGGCTGATCGAGAAGGGGCATCTCTATCTGGCCGTGCCGCCGCTCTACCGGCTCCAGCATGGCGGCAAGAGCATCTACGCTCGCAACGATGCGCATAAGGACGAGCTTCTGGAGACTGCGTTCAAGGGCAAGAAGCCGGAGATCTCGCGCTTCAAGGGCCTCGGTGAGATGATGCCGCAGCAGCTCAAGGAAACGACCATGGATCCAAGCAAGCGGATTCTGCTCAAGGTCATGGTCGACCATGAGGCCAAGGAGGAAACCGCCGACACTGTGGAGCGGCTCATGGGCAACAAGCCGGAAGCGCGCTTCACCTTCATCCAGGAGCGTGCCGCCTTCGCCGGCGAGCTGATCGACCTGTGATCCTCCAGCCCCGCAAGACTGCGGGGCTGGATCTCAGCCTCGCGGGGCTGCCGCAGGATGTCGTTGCGGGCAGGGTTCGCGCATGTCGAACCCGCCCTTCTCCACGGACCGCCATGAGCGCAAGCACCCCACGCAAGGCGGCTGGCCGCTGACCCCATGGCCGAGTCTCCTGCACCTTCATCTCGACGCGACGACGATCTGGCGGCGCCAACCGGCAGCTTCTCCTGGGATGACATCCGGATTTTCAACGCCATCGCCGTCGGTGGGTCGATGGCCCTGGCAGCGGCGCAGCTGGGGCTGAGCGAGGCCACGGTCGCGCGCCGCCTCAAGGCGCTCGAACGAGACCTCGGCCTCCAGCTCTTCACGCGCGAGGCCAACAGGCTCGCCCCGACCGCGATCGGCCTGGATCTCGCTGCCGAGGCGCGGGAGATCGAGGCTGCGGCCCATCGCTTCGCGATCCGGGCGGATGCGGCCAGGCCGCTCGCCAACGCGCCGGTGCGCGTCACCGCCACCACCTCGATCAGCCTGCTGCTGACGATGCATGCGACGGCGATCTCGGCCGCAGCCGGCGGCGTCGAGATCGTCATCATCAGCACGCGCAACCGCCTCGACCTGACGCGCGGAGAGGCGGATATCGCCCTGCGCATGACGAAGGTGCCGACCGAGCCCGGCTACTACGCACAGAAAGTCGGCCGGTTGATGCAGGCGCTCTACGTGCGCAGCGACGTCGATCCCGCGACGGCGCCGATCATCTCGGTCAATCGCGAAACCTCCTCTCGCATCGACGACTACATCATGGCCTATGCGGCCGGCAGGCCGATCGCGGCCCGCGTGGGCGATTCCTCCGCGCGCTATGAAAGCATCCGCTCGGCCGGTGCCCTGTCCATGGCGCCCTGCTTCATGGGCGATGCCGATCCCACGCTGCGGCGGCTGGAGCCCCCACCCGAGCAGACCGGAGACGACATCTATCTGGTTTCGCATGAGCTTTCGCGCAGCCGGCCGGGCGTGGCCGCCGCGCTTGGCGCGCTGCGCAAGCTCTTCCGCGAACAGCGCCCGCGCCTGGCCGGAGAAACACGCCGGCCCGCCGAAGACCGCTCGCGTTGATCGGATCGCGGCAACGTCCGGATAACCAAGATTTTACGGCTGTTCCGTAACGTAGGCTCCGGTGCTCGCGAGGTCGCGGGCCACGGAGAGTGCGCCATGCGCCTGATCGAACTGTTCTGGAGGAACCAGCGCGGCACGATGGTCGCCGACGTCGCCAAGGCGGCTGCGGCCATCGCCTTCCTCTCGGTGATCGCCGCCAATTTCATGTCGAGCCGCACGGGGCAGCTGGACAAGGAGCGTCTGGCGCAGGTCAGCCTCGCCGTCTCGAAGCGCCAGCCGGTCGAGCCGCTGACGACCGGCTCGATCACCAAGGTGGCGAACGAGACCCG
>NZ_JBIWYK010000352.1:0-3435 GCF_044752385.1 Allobosea sp. CER48
GGCCCCTCCGGTGTCGAGACGGAGGGGCCAGTTGCACCTCGGGTGCAGGATCGCGCCGGGGCTGGCGCGACTCCCCGGGCGTCGTGCGTCACATCCGCTTCAGCAGGCGCGGATCGAGCGCGTCGCGCAAGCCGTCGCCCAGCATGTTGATGGCGAGGACCGTCAGCGACAGGAACAGCGCCGGGAAGAAGATGATGTACGGCTTGATCTGCCAGAGCGCCCGGCCCTCGGCCATGATGTTGCCCCAGGACGGGGTGCTCGGCGGCACGCCCGCGCCGATGAAGGAGAGGGCGGCTTCGGCCAGGATGGCCACGGCGCAGATATAGGTCGCCTGGACCGCGATCGGCGCGAAGGTGTTGGGCAGGATGTGGCGGAAGACGAGCCAGGGAATGCTCGCGCCGGCAGAACGCGCCGCCTCGACATAGAGCTCCTCGCGCAGGAAGAGCACCACGCCGCGGATCAGGCGCACGACGCGCGGCGTCTCCGCGATCGTCACCGCCAGGATCACGTTCCAGATCGAGGCGCGATTGAGCGCGATCAAGGCAACCGCGAGCAGGATCGACGGAATCGCCATCAGGCCGTCCATGACACGCATGACGAACGCATCGAAGCGCGGCAGGAAACCGGCGAAGACTCCGATCAGGACGCCGATCACGCTCGAGCCCAGTGCCACGGAGAAGCCGACCGCGAGCGAGACGCGCGTCCCGTAGAGCACCCGGGAGTAGAGATCCCGCCCCAGCAGGTCGGTCCCGAACCAGAAGGTTGCCGAAGGCGGCTTCGCGCGGTCGAAGGCCGAAACCGCAGTCGGATCCGTTGTGCCGAGCCAGGGCGCGAAGACTGCGATGAGGACGAGCAGGCAGAGCACGGCGGCGCCGCAGGCAATGCTGGGATGGGTCGTCACGCTCCGCACCCAGCGGGGGCGCGGGGCAGGCGCGGCCTGAGTGGTGAGAGCGGTCAATAGCGGATCCTCGGATCGAAGACGGTGTAGAGCATGTCGACCAGCAGGTTCACGAGCACGTACATGAAGCTGAACAGCAGGATGACGCCCTGGATGATCGGATAGTCACGTCGCAGGATGGCATCGACGGTCAGGCGGCCGAGCCCCGGGATTGCAAAGACTGTTTCGGTGACGATGGCGCCGCCGATCAGCAGGGCGACGCCGCTGCCGACCGTGGTGATGATCGGAACCGAGCAATTCTTCAGCGCGTGCTTGAACAGGATGGTGCGCTCTTCCGAGCCCTTCGCCCGCGCGGTCCTGACATAGTCCTGGGCCAGCACTTCCAGCATGGTCGCACGAGTAATGCGCGCGAGCAGGCCGATATAGACGCTGCCGAGGGCCACGGCGGGCAGGATCAGGCTGCGGATAGCGGGCCAGATCCCGTTGGAGAGCGGGACATAGCCCTGGACCGGGAGCCAGCGCAGCTGGAGGCCGAAGGTCCAGGCCAGCAGGTAGCCGACGACGAAGGAGGGAACCGAAAAGCTCAGCACGGCGAAGACCATCACCAGCCGGTCGCTGGAGCTGTTGTGCTTCCAGGCCGCGACGACGCCGATCGGCAGCGCGAAAGCCACCGAGACGACAAGGGTCATCAGCATGAGCAGATAGGTCGGCTCCAGCCGCTGGGCGATCATCCCCGCGACAGGCTGGTTGGTGAAGATCGAGACGCCGAGATCGCCGTGCAGCAGGCTCCAGATCCAGTTTCCGAAGCGGATCGGGAAGGGGGCGTCGAGATTGAGGGTGGCGCGGATGCGGGCGATATCCGCAGCCGTCGCCTGGTCTCCGGCCATGATCGCCGCAGGATCGCCGGGGGCGAGATAGAGCAGGCCGAAGACGAACAGGGCGACGAAGGTCATGACCGGCAGCGCTGCGAGCAGCCGGCGTGCGATGTGGGACAGCATGGCGTCCGCTCAGGCCTTCGCCGTCATCGTGAAGAAGAGGGGCCGCTGCAGCTGGATATCGGCCAGATTGCGCCGATAGCCGCTCACGGTGGCGAAGGCGCCGAGAGGCATGTAGGGAACGTCGATCAGCGCCTGCTTCTGGATTTCCTCGCAGATCCTCTTCTGCGTCGCCTCGTCGGGGGCATCCAGCCATTGCTGGCGCAGTTCTTCCAGGCGCGGCGCCGTGGGCCAGCCGACCCACGCGTCCTTGCCGTTGCCGCGCAGCCCGATATGACCGACGGGGTTGAAGTTGCTCATGCCGGACAGCGCGGTGAGGAAGACGTTCCAGCCTCCCTTGGTCGACGGCTCCTGACTGAGGCGGCGCTGCATCAGCGTGCCCCAGTCCATGGCCTGCACGTCGACATTCAGCCCGACCTTCTTCAGCGTATCCGCGGCGAGCAGCGTGCAGGGATGCGTCCAGGGATAGTCGACGGGATCGAGCACGACGACGGGTTCGCCCTTGTAGCCGGCCGCCTTGATCTCCTCGGCGGCCTTCCTGAGGTCGCGCGGGCTCGTGAACGCCTCCAGTCCGACAGGCGTCGCCATCGGCGAATCCGGGCTGAAGAAGCCCACGCCCGACTGCCAGAATTCCTTGTTCTCCTCGCCGAAGGTGCCGGCCATGATCGCCTTCTGGTCGAAGGCTTTCAGGAGCGCGCGCCGAATCTCGGGATTGTTGAAGGGGGGCTGCAGATGGTTGAAGCGCATGATCGCGAAGTTCGGCGTCGTCCGCGGCAGGAGCTGGATCGCCGCATCGGTCTTCAGGACGGGGAGGAAGTCGGCCCCGACCATCTCGATGATGTCGACTTCGCCGGCTTGCAGGGCGGCGGCGGCGGTCGAGGCATCGGCGATGATCTGCCAGACGACGCGCTCGAAGGCGGCGTTCTTCGGCCCCGCGGTATAGGATGGCGGGAAACTGTCGGTGCGGGGCTTGTAGCCAGCGAATTTCTCGAAGACGGCGCGCGAGCCGGAGATCCATTCGCTCTTCACGAAGCGATACGGGCCGCTGCCGATACTCTCCCGGATCTGCTCGTTCGGAGAGGTATTGGCCAGGCGCTCCGGCATGATGGCGGGCATGTTCGAGCCGCTCGTGGCCAGCGTCATCGGCAGGAGCGGGAACGGCTTCCTGAGCTGGAAGCGGAGCGTTCGGTCGTCGAGGGCGTTCAGCGAATCCACCACTGAGAGCAGTGCCGCCCCCATGAAGTCGCGCTTGCCCCAACGCGTGATGCTGGCGACGCAGTCCTTGGCCAGCACCGGCTGCCCGTCATGGAACTGCAGGCCGTCGCGCAGCCTGATCGTCCATGTCAGTCCGTTGTTCTCGACCGTATGGCCTTCCGCCATCTGCGGGTGGACGTTGTAGTCCTTATCGAAGCCGTAGAGCGTATCGAATACGAGGTGGCCGTAGACCTGGACGATGGTCGAGGTGCTCCAGACCGGGTCGAGGATATTGAGATCCGCTTCCGGAATGTAGCGCAGATCCTTCTTGCCGGCGGCCCGGGCCGT
>NZ_JBIWYK010000353.1:0-3414 GCF_044752385.1 Allobosea sp. CER48
GTCGAGATCTCCCCGGCGTTCATGCCCAGCGCCTGCAGCATGTAGAGGATCGCGCCGGGATCGAGCGCGCCGCTGCGCGTGCCCATCGGCAAACCATCAAGCGTGGTCATGCCCATGGTGGTGTCGATGCTGCGTCCATCCTGGATGGCGCAGAGGCTCGCCCCATTGCCGAGATGGGCCGCGACGACGCGCCCGGCATGGAGATCGGGGTGCTGCTTCGCCATCACCATCGCCAGCCATTCGTAGGACAGGCCATGGAAGCCGTAGCGTCGGATGCCCTTGTCGCGCAGCCCCTGCTCGAGCGCGAAATTGTGGGTCAGCGCATCGTGGCGGGCGTGGAAGGCGGTATCGAAGCACGCGATGTTCGGCACATCGCCCACCAGGCGCCGGGCTGCGGCAACCGCGGCGAGGTTGTGCGGCTGATGCAGCGGCGCCAACGGGGCGAGCGCTTCCAGCGCGGCAAAGACCTCCGGCGTCACCAAGACGGGATCGGCATAGCGCTCGCCGCCGTGAACGATGCGATGGGCCACCGCCCTCATGCTCCAGCCATCGTCGTGGCGGTCGACGAAGGCGAGGACGGCGGAGAGCGCCGTGTCGTGGTCGCAGGCCCGGGGCAGCGCGATGCGCTCGCGCCGGCCATCGGCGAGGCTCGCATCCATGGCGGGCTCCGGTTCGCCGAGCCGAACCGCCTTGCCGCGGGCAAGCACGCTGAGATCGTCGCTGCGGAAGACCTGGAACTTGAGGCTGGACGAGCCGGCGTTGAGGACGAGGACGGTATCGATCACTTGATCCGCCCCGTACGGCGCGCATCCGCCAGAAGAACGGCCAGAACGCAGGAGAGCAGGCGTGCGCGCAGATTGTCCGCCCGGCTGGTGAGGATGATCGGCACACGCGCACCGAGCACGATTCCGGCCGCGTCGGCGCCGCCGAGGAAGGTGAGCTGCTTGGCCAGCATGTTGCCGGCTTCGATCTCGGGCACCAGCAGGATGTCGGCATGGCCCGCGACGGGCGACACGATGCCTTTCTCCTTGGCTGCCGCGGCGCTGATCGCATTGTCGAAGGCGAGGGGGCCGTCGACGAGGGCGCCTGTGATCTGGCCGCGATCGGCCATCTTCGACAGGGCAGCGGCATCGAGCGTCGCGCACATGCGCGGGTTGACGGTCTCGACGGCAGCGAGCACGGCGACCTTCGGCAGTTCGTCGGAGCCGTTCAGCGCGACATGCCAGAGATTGACGGCGTTCTGGACGATGTCGGCCTTGGTCGCGAGACCGGGGGAGATGTTGACCGCCGCATCGGTGATGATGAAGGGCTTTGGGTAGCTCTCGATATGCATCACGAAGGCATGGGAGATGCGCCGCTCTGTCCGCAGGCCTGAATCGGCGTGGACGATCGCGCCCAGCAATTCGTCGGTATGCAGCGAGCCTTTCATCAGGGCATCGAGCTCGCCGGCAGCGGCCAGCGAGACGGCCTTCGCCGCCGCCGCGTGGCTGTGCTCGGTGTCGATGACCTCCCAGGTGGAGATATCGATGCCGGCTTCCTGCGCAGCAGCACGGATGCGGTCCGCCGGGCCGATCAGGACCGGATCGATCAGCTGCTCGCTCACAGCATCGGCGACCGCCTCGATCACATTCGCCTTGACGGGATGCACCACCCCGGTGCGGACGGCCGGAAGGTCCTCGCAGCGACCGAGCGCGAGCTGGAAGTACTCTGAGGAGGTGAGCGTCGTCATGGCGCGGGGGCTCCGGAGCGGGCGGATGTTCTGGACAGCGGAAGGTGCCCTTGCGTCAACTTTGCGCGGCGATCCAGCGGGCGATGCCCGGCCAGGTCTCGGCGAGGGTCTTGCGGCCCATGAACAGGCCGATATGGCCGCCGGGCACCAGCTTCCTCTCGATCTTCTTCCTGGGCGTGCCGATGAGGCCTTCCGCGGCGAAGACCTGCTCGCTCGTGGTGATGTCGTCCTCGGCGCCGGCCAGGAGATAGACGGGGCAGGTCACGTCCTTCAGGCTGAGGCGCCGACCGAGGCCGACGAACTCGCCCTTGGCGAAGCGGTTGTCCTTGAAGATCTGCTCGATCGCCTGGAGGTAATAGACGCCGGGCAGGTCGAGCGGGTTCTCGTACCAGGCCGCGAAGGTCTCGGTGCGGTCGAGGTAGTTCTTGTCGGCGATGTTCTGGTAGAGCCGGACGAACTTGTCGACGTAGTGCTCGGCCGGATGCATGTTCTTCCAGCCGGCGAGCATGAAGCGCCCCGGCATCAGCCCGCGGCCGGTCCGGACCATGGCGCGGTAGCTCTTCAGCGGCATCGTCTTCGCCATCCGCTTGATCGGGCCGTCGCCGGCATCGGCATCGATCGGCGAGCCGGCGAGCACCAGCGACTTGACCTTGTGCGGGAAGCGCGAAGCGAGCATCGCGCTCAGCCATCCGCCCTGGCAGAGGCCGACGAGGTGCACGACGCCTCCGAGATCGTCGATCGCGGCGTTGAGCTCGGCCAGATAGGTGTCGATGCTGAAATAGCGCATCTCCTGCGTCGCCGGCTTCCAGTCGGTGACGAGGACATGGTCGAGGCCGTTCGCGAGCATCGTCTCGACGAGGCTCTGGCCCTTGTCGTAGTCGGCGATGGTCGCGCCATGCCCGGCATAGGGGGCGTCGATCAGGACCGGGATGGCGCCGGCGCCGGCCTTGCCGAATTCGCGCAGATGCATCGTCGGCAGATCGAGGCGCACGGCATGGGGCGTTGCCCAGTCCGGCGGCGGGGGCCGGGTGATCTTCACCGCTTCGGAGAGGAAGTCGAGATTGCGTTCGGTCAGGCGCAGGGCCGCATCGACAGGCCAGAACCAGGGAAGGCTGAGCTCGTCGGAAGTGTCGCTTGCGGGCTGTTGAGAGGCCTTTGTCGCGTGCCGGCTCGTCGCCATGTCGAAACATCCATTTTCTCGATCGCCTGCGGAAGGTAGGCAGCCGATCTTGCGGAGGCAACCGCGACAGCCTTGCGACAGGTCAAAGCCCGGCGGCGATGCGGGGCGCAGGTGCGGCTGCGCCGACGCGGCCAGGCCGGATCGGCCCGACCAGCGTGCGCAGGGCGTTGACGATGACCGCGATGTCGATGCCCTGCTGCAGGAAGGCGCCCACCACCGGCGGAATATGGCCGAAGGCGGCGAAGAGCATCGCGATCCCCGACAGGCCAAGCCCGGCGACGATGCTTTGCTGCGCGATCGCCCGTGTTCGCTGCGCGATCGCGACGGCTTCCGCGACCCGGTCGATCCTGTCGACCAGGATCACGACATCTGCGGCTTCGGACGACGCCGTCGCCCCGCGCGCCCCCATCGCAACGCCGACATCGGCAGCGGCGAGGGCCGGCGCGTCGTTGAGGCCGTCGCCAACCATCATCGTCGGCTGACGTGCCTTCTCGGCAGCGATCGC
>NZ_JBIWYK010000354.1:0-3405 GCF_044752385.1 Allobosea sp. CER48
AGACGACGACCGAGACGCCGGCCGCCGAGGCTGCGCCGGCCGAGCCCGAGCTCATCGAGGTCTGGCGGCCGCATCGTCATCAGGGCGGGCGCCGCCCCGAGCACGGCCAGCGCGGTCGTCGTGACGGCGAGCAGCGCCGCGGCGAGCGGCCGCAGCGCGAAGCCCGCCCCGAAGGCGGTCAACGCCGCGAGCAGCGCCCCGGCCAGCAGCGTCCGGCAGCGGCCCGTGTCGAGGGCGAAGCGGGGCAGGGGCAGCGTCAGGAGCGGCCACGTCGCGATGATCAGCAACCCCGTCAGGGGCGGCCCGAGGGCGGTCGTGGCCCGCGGCCCGACTTCAAGCGCGAGGGACGTCCCGGCGGCCCGCGGCGCGAGGAGCGCGGCAGCGAGCGCTTCCAGCAGGCAGCGCGGCAGCGCCCGGCCAATCGCGAGCCGGATCCGGATTCGCCCTTCGCCAAGCTAGCCGCACTCAAGGCCCAGCTCGAGGGCAGCAAGAACTGAGCGCACCCGGGAGGCGCTGACCGCTTGCAGGAGCATCGCCAACGCCTCGACAAATGGCTCTGGTTCGCGCGCTTCGCGCGGACCCGGCCGGCCGCCGTGCGCCTGGTGGAGGACGGCCATGTCCGAATCGAGGGGCGGCGTGCGGAGAACCCGGCACAGGGAATCCGGGTCGGGGCGGTGCTGACGCTCGCCTTGCCGCATGCCACCATGGTCGTGAAGGTCCTCGGCTTCGCCGAACGGCGTGGCCCGTTCGAGGCGGCGCGCCAGCTCTATGAGCGGGTGGATGGCGGCAGCGGCGATGCGTCGCTTGCGGAGGGCGAGGGCGAGGACTAAATCCGCGCCCTGTCGCCGGCAGGCGCCGGAAACGGGCTGGAGACGGAAATCGTCTCCGCGGCGCCTTCGAAATGAAAAATCGTTCTGCAGAAGAACACGAAAACAGCCTTGAAACCTGCGCCGGGCAAGGGTTTATGGGGTTGTTTAGAAGAGTTGGAAGGGCCGGCCCATGACCTATGTGGTCACCGAGAACTGCATCAAGTGCAAGTACATGGATTGCGTCGAGGTTTGCCCGGTCGACTGCTTCTATGAAGGCGAGAACATGCTCGTCATCCATCCCGACGAGTGCATCGACTGCGGCGTCTGCGAGCCGGAATGCCCGGCCGAGGCGATCAAGCCCGATACCGAGCCGGGTCTCGAAAGCTGGTTGCAGCTCAATGGCAAGTTCGCGGCGAGCTGGCCCAACATCACGCAGAAGAAGGACCCGCCGGCCGACGCAAAGGACTTCGACGGCGTGCCCGGCAAGCTCGAGATGCTCTCGCCGGAGCCCGGCGAAGGCGACTGATTTTCGCCGCTTCCCGCCGCCGCGCTGCGTTAACCACGACTTGGCCATGCCCTTACGGGGGAACGCCTTCCGGCGTTTACCTTTGATTCGGCGTGTTTTTTGTGTTACAAGCTAGCCCCAGTCGAATTGGTTCCGCATGCCCCTGCGCGAGTCTCACAAACGGGGTGCCCCCAAAGATCAGGATGTCATTCATGGCCGGCTCCGAGCCGGTTTTTGATTGTCGTCCTCATCCACGCGGCAGAATGAGACCATCGACTGAGGGAGCGTGAGGCGGTGCCTTCAAGCGTCGCGTCAGGCGGAAAGCCTCCGGCCAGCCGGACGGAGGCCAGATCATCGCGTGCTCGCGTCGAGCGGGCCGGTCAGGAGTCGTAACGGCATGTCCACTGCGAAGAAAGCTGTTGTGCGCCAGGGTTTCAAGACGGGCGAGTACGTCGTCTATCCGTCCCATGGCGTCGGCCAGATCACATCGATCGAGGAACAGGAAGTCGCAGGTTTCAAACTCGAACTCTTCGTGGTCAGCTTCTCGAAGGACAAGATGACGTTGCGCGTTCCCACCGCGAAGGCCGCGAGCGTCGGCCTGCGCAAGCTCGCGGACGCCGAAGCCGTCGCCAAGGCCCTGACCACGCTCACCGGCCGCGCCCGCATCAAGCGCACCATGTGGTCGCGCCGCGCGCAGGAATACGAAGCCAAGATCAATTCGGGCGATCTCGTCGCCATCGCCGAGGTCGTGCGGGATCTCTACCGCTCCGAGGCGCAGCCCGAGCAGTCCTACTCCGAGCGTCAGCTCTATGAGGCTGCCCTCGACCGCATGACCCGCGAGATCGCGGTGGTCGACGACGTCACCGAGACCGAGGCGCTGAAGAAGATCGAAGGCCAGCTCGCCAAGTCGCCGCGCCGCGCCGGCAAGGCCGAAGCCACGGATGCCGATGCCGACCTCGAGAACGACAACGACGACATGCAGGAAGAGGCGGCCTGAGCGGCCTCCTTCCTTCGGGAATGCAAGACCCGGCGGGCAACCGCCGGGTTTTTTGTTGGTTCGGCCGTGGGCCAGCGCCATCGCGAAACCAGCCTCTCGTGGCATCGCGGCTGCCGGGCCGGTGCATGGCGTGTCTGCGGCCTGTGCGCCGTGGGCGCGCCCGCACGCGGGCTTTTGTCAGGCGGCGCTCGTGCCTGCCTTGAGGAAGCCGATCGTCCGTGCCCATGCCTGCCTGGCCGTCGCGGCGTTGTAGCGCTCGGCGCTGGTGTCGTTCATGAAGGCGTGGTCGACATCCGGGTAGACGATCGCTTCGTAGCCGATGCCGGCGGCCTTCAGTGCCTTCTCGTAGTCCGGCAGCATCTGGACGAGGCGCGTATCGCGCGCGGCCTGCTGGATCAGGAGCCGGGCCTTGATCTGCGGTACCCTGGCGAGGTCGGGCGAGCGGCCGTAGAAGACGACGCCGGCCGCCAGCTCCGGCGCGGAGACGGCAAGGTCGTTGACCGCGCCGCCACCCCAGCAGAAGCCGACGGCCCCGACCTTGCCGCTCGCGTCCGGGCGCGATGCCAGATACTTGAGGGCCGCGCGCCCCTGCGCCATCACCGCCTCGGGCGCGAGCTGCGGGAAGAGCGCGCGGGCGGCGTC
The DNA here is from genome assembly GCF_044752385.1 of Allobosea sp. CER48. Lineage (NCBI taxonomy): Bacteria > Pseudomonadati > Pseudomonadota > Alphaproteobacteria > Hyphomicrobiales > Alloboseaceae > Allobosea > Allobosea sp. CER48. The sequence goes on from NZ_JBIWYK010000354.1 coordinate 2,954, forward strand.
GGGGTCAGCGGGGGTGCCGCCGAGCGGCGTCAGGAAATCGAGCCCCAGCGCCGTGAAGCCTTCCAGCGCCATGCGACGGGTGATGTCCTCGATATGCGGGTTGAGGCCTCGGTTCTCGTGGATCACGAGGACGCCGCCGCGCCGCGCCTCGCCCTTCGGCGCGACGAGATAGCCCTTGAGCGCCACGCCATCGATGGTGGCGTCGAGGCGTGAGGCGGAAATCCTGGCATCGTCGGGCGCGACCTGCTGGGCGTGGGCATAGTTGGGTTCCAGCAAAGCAAGCGCCGCCTCCGCAGCCGCAGTGGTGCCGGCTATGGCGAGAAGCCGGTTCATGAAGATGCGCCGGTCGAGCGGCTTGTGGGTGTATTCGTCGTAGAGTTCGACGATCCTGCGGTCGAGCGCCATGCCTGTTTCCCCTTGCGAGCAGCGATCCGAAAAGCGGGATGCGGTTT
>NZ_JBIWYK010000355.1:0-3399 GCF_044752385.1 Allobosea sp. CER48
GCAGGCGCCAGCATTCCGAGCGTGGCGACGAGATAGATTCCGAACAGAAGATGCGGCCACAGGCCCGCGAAGGCCGTCGCGAAGGACAGCGCGTGAGCATCGCGCGCCTGCCCGTTCCAGCCGATCCGCGCCCGGCCGAAGGCGAGGCCGACCATGAACAGGGTGGTCCGGAAGCTCGATACCGCGCCCTGCAGGAACGCGAACAGCACCTCGATCACGGCGGAGGCCAGGAAACGCGCCGCCCCGCCATAGCGCCGGACGCCGCCGCGGGTCAGCAGAACATCGGCGAGACCGGCAAGCTTGGGTGAAAGAAACATCGCCAGGAACAGCAGATAGAGCCCGGCCGCCAGCCCCGCGGGATAGTCGGCGATGGCACGATCCTCCAGCGCCTTCAGCGGCAGAAGCGCGATCATCAGCGTCCACGCCGGCAGGCCGAGGAACATCAGGATCGCCCAGACCAGCTGGAAGCGGCTCATCGGTCTGAGGCCGGGCAGATCGAGCAGCTTCAGATATTGCAGGTTGCCGAGGCACCAGCGCAGGTCGCGGGTGGCGAACTCCAGCATGGTCGGCGGGTTCTCCTCCCAGCTGCCGCCCTCGACGGGCAGGACGCGAACCTCGTAGCCGGCGCGGCGCATCAGCGTCGCCTCGACCTGGTCGTGGCTCATCACCGCGCCGCCGAGCGGCGGCCCGCCGGGCAGGACCGGCAGATGGCAGTGTTCCCGAAATGGCGCGATCCGGACCAGCGCGTTGTGCCCCCAGAACGGCCCGCAATCACCGCCCCACCAGGCGGAGCCCATGGTGTAGGGCCGCATGCCCTGGCGCATGCCGAACTGGAAGATGCGGGCGAAGGCGGAGCGGCTGGGCATACCGACCACGAGACTCTGCAGGATTCCAAGCTTTGGATACGCTTGCATCATTCGGGCCAAGCCGAGGATCGTCTCTCCCGCCATCACGCTGTCGGCGTCGAGCGGCAGCATGAGTTCGTAGCGATCGCCCCAGCGTTCGCAGAAGTCGCGGAGGTTGCCCGCCTTGAACCCGGCATTGTCGGTCCGTCGGCGGTAGGTCACGCGCGCAGGCTCTCCGATCTCATGCGCCCAGCCTTCGGCCAATGCCGCCTCCGCAGCGGCCACCGTCGGATCATTGGTGTCGGACAGGACGAAATAGTCGAACCAGGCGCCCTGCCCGGTCGCGTCGAGGCTCTGCTTGACGACCTTCAGCCGACGGAAGGCGCGTGCCGGGTCCTCGTTGCGCAGGGTCATCAGCACGGCGGTTCGCAAGGAAAGCGGCGTTTCCCGCCCGCCGGCCGCGGCGAAGGGCGCGACCTCCCTGATGCCACCCCCGCCGCCATGCAGCAGCCAGAGCCCGATCGCCGCGTTCCAGAAGCCGAGCACCGTCCAGGGCGCGCCGAAGAGGAAGGCGACGAAGATCACCACGTCGACGAACGTCCAGCCGCCCGCGCCCAGCACATGAGCCAGCCCTGCGAGCAGGGAGGCGAGCGTCGCGAGATTGAGAACGAGGACCAGCAGGCGCCGCCGAACGAGAACAGCGGCATCCTGCAATCCGGCCGGTGTCAGGCCGAGCGCATCGACCTCTTGCGTCGCCGGCTGGAACGTGGTCGGACCGGGGCGCTGGTTCGTGACAGTCTCTGTCATGGCAAGGAGACAGGCTCGGACGGAGGGCGGACGCGATGGCGCGGGAGCTAAAGCCTGCAACCACGATTGATGCAAGGGCCAAGGCTCTCGCGCTTTGGTATATGGCGCCCCGTGAATGCAGCCTGAATGATGTCGCCCTGCCGGTCCCCGGCCTTGACGATTGCCTGGTCACCACGCTGTGGAGCGGCCTGAGCCGTGGCACCGAGCGCCTGATCTTCGAAGGCCGCGTGCCATCGTCGCAACATGAGCGCATGCGCGCGCCCTTTCAGGAGGGCAATTTTCCGTTCCCGGTCAAGTACGGCTACTGCGCCGTCGGCCGCGTCGATGCCGGCCCCGCAGACCTGCTCGGCCGCATCGTCTTCTGCCTTCATCCACATCAGGACCGCTTCATCGTGCCCCGTGACAGCCTGGTCCGTGTTCCGGATGCGGTGCCGGCCCGCCGGGCCATCCTCGCCGCCAACATGGAAACGGCCCTGAACGCCCATTGGGACGCCGGCTCGGGTCCCGCCGATCGGATCGTCGTGGTGGGCGGCGGCGTGCTCGGCCTTCTCGTGGCCTGGCTGGCAGCGCGGCTGCCGGGCAGCGAGGTCACGCTGGTCGATGTCGAGGCCGGTCGCGCCGACCTCGCGGGCAAACTGGGCTTCGGCTTTGCATTGCCTGAAGCCGCGCCAGGCGATGCCGATCTCGTCTTCCACACCAGCGCGACGGCCGCCGGACTGGCCACCGCCGTGGCCGCTGCCGGCACCGAAGCGCGGATCGTCGAGATGAGCTGGTATGGCGAAGGTGCTGTGCCGGCAGCGCTCGGCTGTGCCTTCCATGCCCGCCGCCTCCAGCTCGTCTCCTCGCAGGTCGGCATGGTCGCGCCATCGCGTCGGGCGCGCTGGGACCATGCCCGTCGCGCACAGGCCGCCATGGCGCTCCTTGCCGACGAGCGGCTTGATGCATTGATTACCGAGGAGGTCGCCTTCCGCGATGCGCCTCGCCGCGTTCCAGAGCTGCTCGCGCCCGGCGCCGCTGGCCTGACTGCGGCGATTTGCTATGAAGCGCGGCCGTGACCGCGCTCATTTCGGGCGCTTGCTGAGGAGACCGCATGTTTTCCGTCGAAGTCCGCGACCGCATCATGATCGGCCACTCCCTGCCCGATCCGTTCTTCGGCCCGGCGCAGAACATGCACGGCGCCACCTTCGTGGTCGATGTCGCCTTCTTCCGTGAGGTGCTGAACCGCCAGAACGTGGTCGTCGATATCGGCGCGGCGCTCGACACGCTGAGCAAGACACTGAAGCCGCTGAACTACCAGAACCTCGACACCCTCCCGCAATTCGCCGGCGTGCTCACCACGACGGAGTTCCTCTGCAAGCACATTTTCGACGCCATGGCCGCGGCCGCGAAATCAGGTGCGCTCGGGGCTGACGGTGCCACGCTCGCCAGGATCCGCGTGACGTTGCACGAGACTGACCTCGCCCGGGCCAGCTACGAGGGCGCGCTGGCGTGAGCGCCATCGTCTTCGCCATCCCCGGCGACATCGACGCCCCGACGGGCGGCTACGGCTATGACCGCCGGCTGCTGAAGGAGTGGAGCAAGGCCGGCATCGCCGTTCGCCACCTTCCACTGCCCGGCTCTTTCCCGTTTCCGGCGGTGGAGGATCTGGAGAAGGCGGAACGTCTTCTGGCAGAAGCCGGTCCGGACGACGCGCTGCTGATCGACGGCCTGGCCTATGGTGCCTTTCCCGAAGCCCTCGCGGGTCGCT
>NZ_JBIWYK010000356.1:0-3387 GCF_044752385.1 Allobosea sp. CER48
GGAGCCTCGGCGGCCGCAAGCGCCCCGCTGGCCGCGCCGATCGGCGCGCCCCGTCCGATGGCCTGGACATGGCGGGGCCCCTGTTCCTTCAGGATGCGCTGAAGTCCCTTGATCGTGTAGCCTTCGCCGTAAAGCAGGCGCCGGATGCCCTTGAGCAGGGCGACATCGTCAGGGCGGTAATAACGGCGTCCGCCGCCGCGCTTCAGCGGCTTGATCTGGGTAAAGCGGGTTTCCCAGAAACGCAGCACATGCTGAGGGATGTCGAGGTCCTCGGCGACCTCGCTGATCGTTCTGAAGGCATCTGGGCTCTTGGTGTCCAATTCGGCCTCTGTTTCGCCGGCGTGGAACTCCAGACTCACTCAGTCTCACCCTCTCCACTCTGCCCGTTGATGCGGGCCTTCATCACATTCGAGGGCTTGAAGACCATAACCCGACGCGGCTCGATCGGAACTTCAACGCCCGTCTTGGGATTACGCCCGATTCGCTCGCCCTTGTCTCGCACGACGAAGGAGCCGAACGATGAAAGCTTCACATTTTCGCCGCGTGCGACCGCATCGCAGATCTCGTCGAGCACCGCCTCGACGAGCTTCGACGATTCCGTCCGCGACAATCCGATCTTCTGATAGACAGCCTCGCACAGATCCGCGCGAGTGACCGTTTGCCCCGCCATTCATATCCTCCAAGGCGTATTGCAGGCATCGGCGGCGACCGCCGGCCTTTCGCCATTACGGACGGCGGACGCTAGGCGCCCGCGCCGCGCGGGTCAATCCTCAAGCGATGCCGTAAAGCCGGCTTGCGTGAAGAATTGCCCGAAATGGCACCAAAAACATCACAATTTGAGCGTTTTTCGCCCCGGTGTCACCAGCGGATCAAGGCTGAGCCCCAGGTGAAACCGCCGCCCATGGCTTCGATCAGGACGAGTTGGCCGGGCTTGATGCGGCCATCGGCATGCGCCTCCGCCAAAGCCAACGGGATCGAGGCTGCCGAGGTGTTGCCGTGGCGGTCCACGGTGACGACGACATGGTCGTGGCTGATGCCGAGCTTGTCGGCCGTTGCGTCGATGATGCGCCGGTTGGCCTGATGCGGCACGAACCAGTCGATGTCGGCACCGGAAAGGCCCGTCTGCGCGAAGGTGTGGCGCACTGTCTCCGCGAGATTGGTCACCGCGTGGCGGAAGACCTCCTTGCCTTCCATGCGCAGGAAGCCGACCGTCTTGCTCGAGCCCGCGCCGCCATCGACGTAGAGCTTGTCCTTGTAGCGTCCGTCCGAGCGGATATGGGTCGTAAGGATGCCACGGTCGGAGAGCGTGCCTTCACCCGGCACGGCCTTGAGAACGACGGCGCCGGCGCCGTCGCCGAAAAGTACGCAGGTGGCGCGGTCTTCCCAGTCGAGGATGCGCGAAAAGGTCTCGGCGCCGATTACCAGCGCGGCCCTTGCACCGCCCGTCGTCAGGAACTTGTCGGCGGTCGCCAGCGCGAAGACGAAGCCCGAGCAGACGGCCTGCACGTCGAAGGCCGCGCCGCCGTTGATGCCGAGCGCCGCCTGAATCTGGGTCGCGGTCGCCGGGAAGGTATGGTCCGGCGTGGCCGTCGCCACGATGATCAGGTCGATCTCCGACGGGTCGATGCCGGCGTCTGCGATTGCAGCCTGCGCGGCCCTGAGGCCGACGATCGAGGTCGGCTCGTCATCGGCGGCGATATGGCGCTGGCGGATGCCGGTGCGCTGGACGATCCATTCGTCGCTGGTATCGACCTGCTGGGCGAGCTCGGCATTGGTGACGATGCGGGCGGGCAGATAGGAGCCGCAACCGACGACTTGTGAGCGCAGAATTGACAAGGAAACCGTTCCCTATTCGGCGTCGGCCGGCTGCGCAACCGGCAGCTCGGGGCGCGTGCTTGCGGCGACCATCTCGCGGACCTTCGCCATCAGATCTTCCCGCGCCATTTCATAGCCGAGTTCGGCGGCGCTGGCGAAGCCAATAGCATCGGTGCCGCCATGGCTCTTGATGACGATGCCTTCCAGCCCCAGGAAGACGCCGCCATTGGACTTGCGCGGGTCGAGCTTCTCGCGCAGGGCCGCGAAGGCGCCGCGCGCAAAAATATACCCGATCTTCGCCATCAGCGAGCGGCTGATCGCCGCGCGCAGGTAACTCGTGACCTGGCGCGCGGTGCCCTCGGCAGTCTTGAGAGCGATGTTGCCGGTGAAGCCTTCGGTCACCACCACGTCGACGGTGCCCTTGCCGAGGTCGTCGCCTTCGACGAAGCCGTGATAGGAGAGATGGGGCAGGTTGCTTTCGCGCAGGATGCGTCCGGCTTCCTTCACCGCCTCGACGCCCTTGATCTCCTCGACGCCGACATTGAGCAGCCCGACCGTGGGGCGATCCAGATCGAGTACGACGCGGGCCATGGCGGCGCCCATTACGGCGAGGTCGACGAGATGGCGGGCATCGGCGCCGATCGTGGCGCCGACATCGAGCACGATGCTTTCACCGCGCATCGTCGGCCAAAGGCAGGCAATCGCCGGCCGGTCGACCTGCGCCATCGACTTCAGGCAGAATTTCGACATGGCCATCAGCGCGCCGGTGTTGCCGGCCGACACGGTGACATCGGCTTCGCCGGTCTTGGTCGCGTCGATCGCCCGCCACATGGAGGACTTGTAGCGGCCGTAGCGCAGGGCCTGGCTCGGCTTGTCGTCCATCTTCACCGAGACTTCGGTGTGATGGAACGTCGTTACCGCCTTCAGCTTGGGATGCTGCTCGATCAGCGGCAGCACTTCCTTTTCGTCGCCGAAGATCACGAAGCGAGCATCCGGTCGGCGCTCCAGCATCAGGGCAGCGCCTGGAATGACGACGGAAGGGCCGTGGTCCCCGCCCATCGCATCGAGCGCGATTGTAACCGGTCTTGTCATGGAATTCTGGTTTGTCCCGGGAATGGCCGACCTTCGATCCGGGGCGGCTCATGGCCGGCCGGACAATAGCGACTTGGGCGGATGCCGCAAGACATGCAAGGGACGGCGAGTGCTTCAGTCACCGCGTTTTAGCTTCGCGAGTGCCGCGAAAGGCGATTCTGCGCCCGGCTCGGCGGCCGGAGCCTCGAAGCTCACCCCCGGCTTGCGCGGATAGGGATCGAGCGCCAGCGCCAGGAATTCGAGCGTGACACCACCAAGATCGATGACGCCGTCGATGATCGGTTCCGGCGGGTCGTCCTCATTGAGCAGGACTTCGATGTCGATTTCGGCATCGTCGCGCTCGGCGCGGCGCGAGGCGGCTTCGATCTCCTCCTCGGGCGCGAAGTCGAGCTTGACCGGAACGTCGAGCTGAACCGGAAAGGCGTCGAGCGTCACGACGCAGGTCTGGTGCAATCGCGCCAGGATGCGGCCTTCGAGTTT
>NZ_JBIWYK010000357.1:0-3386 GCF_044752385.1 Allobosea sp. CER48
ATGGCGGTGTCGCTCGCGGCGCATCATGCGCAGCATCGTCGCGCGTTCCAGAAGGCGCTGATCGAGCAGCCGATCATGCAGAACGTGCTCGCGGATATCGCGATCGAGGCCGAAGCCGCGGCCTGGCTCGCCTTCCGCCTCTTTGCGGCACTCGACCGGCAGGACGAGTCGGCGAGCGAGCGGCTGCTGGCCCGGGTGGGTGCGCCTGTCGCCAAGTACTGGGTCACGCGGCGGGCGCCGGCCGTGGTCACCGAGGCGCTGGAATGTCACGGCGGCAACGGTTTCATCGAGGAGAACCCGATGGCGCGGCTCTACAGGGAGGCGCCGCTCAACGCGATCTGGGAAGGCTCGGGCAATGTCATCTGCTTGGACGTGCTGCGCTCGCTCGCGCGCGAGGAGGGGGCGGTCGACGTGCTGCGCGCGGAACTGATCGCGGCAGCGGGCGCGGACCGGCGCTACGACGCGGCGCTCAAGCGGTTGGAGGGCGAATTGCCCGAGCTGATCCGGAACGAGGGACAGGCGCGGCGGCTGACCGAGAAACTGGCTCTTGCGCTGCAGGGCTCGCTGCTGCTGCGGTATGCGCCCGCTGCCGTGGCAGATGCGTTCATTGCCACGCGGCTGGGGGAAGGCTGGTCGGGGCAGTTCGGCGATCTGCCGCCGATGGTGGATGCGGGAGCGCTGGCGCGAAGGGCGGTGCCGGCGGTTTCGTAGGGCGCTTTCGTCATGCTCGCCCTCGTGGCGAGCATCCACGTCCTGAACACGGACTTCGACGGGGGAAGACGTGGATGGTCGGGACAAGCCCGACCATGACGGCAGCGCGCGTTGCTAGGCTTCCGGCTCGAAATTCATCGCCTCGCCGTTGATGCAGTAGCGCAGGCCGGTGGGCGGGGGGCCGTCCGGGAAGACGTGGCCGAGATGGCCGCCGCAATTCGCGCAATGCACCTCGACGCGGTGCATACCGAAGCTGTGGTCCTCGGTGGTGCCGACCGCGCCTTCCAGGGGCTGGTCGAAGCTGGGCCAGCCAGTGCCGCTCTCGAATTTCTTGCCCGACTTGAAGAGCCTCTGGCCACAGCCGGCGCAGGAGAAGGTGCCGGCGCGCTTCTCGTAGTTGAGCGCGCAGGACCCGGCCCGCTCGGTGCCATGGCCGCGCAGGATGCGGTACTGCTCCGGCGTCAGCCGTGCCCGCCACTCGGCATCGGTCAGCTGGAAGGGGAAGGTCTCGTCCTGCTTCCTGGGCTCGCCGAACATGCTCATCAGACCCATTGCGATCTCCTTGTCAGCGGGGGCGCCTCATCGGCTTTCGTGCCGCCAATATGGCGTCTCCCGTGCCGGATTTCAGCCCCGTCGGTTGCGCGCGCTCTCACGATGCCGTGGCGAGGCGAGAGCACCGTCACCTGACCGTCACGCGACTCCTCTAGATCGCCGCGCGTTCCGTCGAACGCGAAGTGGCGATCTATCCCTTTGTTTCGGCGTCGGATTCGCCCGGAAAGTGGTTCCCGCTTTCCGGCCCGATGCCAGCAGCCCCGCCACCCGCAAAGGGAGGAAAACCGGTGACGCAACAGGCGACCCAAACGGCGCGCGCGGCCCGCCGCATGACGAGCTCCGGCCTGGGGCAGGCCGTCCGGCGCAGCAGGACGCTCTCCAAGGCCGGCCTGCTGGAATGGCTGTTTGCCCGTGCCTTCTCGGGGCTGGTCTACCCGCAGATCTGGGAAGACCCTGTCGTCGACATGGCGGCGCTCAAGCTCAAGGCCGACGACCACGTCGTGGCGATCGCCTCGGGCTCCTGCAACATCCTCTCCTATCTGACGGTGGCGCCGATCCGCGTGAGCGCGGTCGATCTCAATGCCACGCATATCGCACTCGGCCGGCTGAAGCTGACCGCGCTGGCGCGGATGGAGCGGCAGGACGATTTCCTGCGCTTCTTCGGCCGCGCCAACGCACGCGACAACGTCGCCTTCTACGACCGCGAGATCGCTGATCATCTGGATGCCGTCTCGCGCGGCTACTGGGAAGGGCGGGGGCTGAACGGACGGCGCCGGATCAACCTCTTCGCCAACGGCTTCCACCGCTACGGCCTGCTCGGCCGCTTCATCGGCACCGGCCATGTGCTTGCGCGGCTGCTCGGGGGCAATCCCAGCGCCATGCTGGCGGCGCGAGACATGGCCGAGCAGCGGACGCTCTATGACAAGCATCTCGCGCCCGTCTTCGAGCGCAGGCTGGTGCGCTGGCTGGTGCGCCAGCCTGCCTCGCTCTACGGGCTCGGCATCCCGCCGGCGCAATACAAGGCGCTGGCTGCCGATGGCGAGGATGGCATCCTGGGTGCGTTGAAGCTCAGGCTGGAACGCCTCGCCTGTGATTTCGACCTCAGGGACAATTATTTCGCCCAGCAGGCCTTCGGCCGGCGCTATGGCGAGGGGCCGGATGCCGCCTTCCCGCCTTATCTGCAACCGCAGCATTTCGCGGTGGTGAAGGCGCGCTCGCCCAATGTCTCCTATCGCCAGAGCGCGGTGACGTCGTTCCTGGAAGAACAGTCGGCCGAAAGCTGCGATGCCTACGTGCTGCTCGACGCGCAGGACTGGATGAACGACGCGGATCTCACGGCCTTGTGGTCGCAGATCACGCGCACGGCGCGGCCGGGCGCCCGGGTGATCTTCCGCACTGCCGCCGATGAACGGCTGCTGCCGGGCCGGGTGCCGGCCGCGATTCTCGACCAGTGGCAATACGAGGAGGGGCAGAGCCGCGAGCTCTGTCGGCAGGACCGCTCGGCGATCTATGGCGGCTTCCACCTCTATGTGCTGAAGGGGGCGGTCCGGTGAGGGCTGCCGAGGCATCGGGCGGTTCGGCCGCCGGGTTGATGGACCGGATCTACCGCAATCAGAGGCACATCTACGATGCCAGCCGGAAGTTCTATCTGCTCGGCCGCGACCAGCTGATCGACGGGTTGCAGCCGCCTGCGGGCGGGAGCGTGCTGGAGATCGGCTGCGGCACCGGGCGCAATCTGATCCGGATCGCGAGACGCTACCCGAACAGCACCTGCTACGGGCTCGATGTATCCGGCGAGATGCTGGCGACGGCCCGTACCTCCGTCGCACGGGTAAAGCTGGAGGACCGGATCGCGCTTGCCCAGGCCGATGCCACCGGCTTCGATCCGCAGGCGCTGTTCGGCCTCGCGGGCTTCGACCGGATCGTGATCTCCTACGCGCTCTCGATGATCCCGCCCTGGGAGGGCGTGGTTGCCGAGGCGCTTCGCCGGCTCGATGCCGGGGGCTCGCTGCATGTCGTCGATTTCGGCGATCAGAGCGGGTTGCCGGCCGCCTTCAAGGCGGTGCTGGAGCGTTGGCTGGCGCTGTTTCATGTCACGCCCCGCGCGGATTTGCCTGAGACGA
>NZ_JBIWYK010000358.1:0-3363 GCF_044752385.1 Allobosea sp. CER48
TGCCGTTACCCATCCCGTCGGACGCGCGTTCTGCGTCGGAGTTCTGGACTATGCGTTGCGTTGTGTATCTGGCCGGTCTTGCGACCTGCCTTTCCCTGTCGCTGCCCGGGCGCGCCGAAGCGCAGTCCCGCGACTACACCACCCTCACCTCGCCCCAGCCGGCACAGAACTGGTATCTGACGCTCGGCGCCGGCGTGCGCTACCAGCCCGACTACACAGGCTCGGACGACTACGTCTTCCGTGCCCGCCCGATCATTTCGCTGGGCAAGGGTCTGAAGAGCACGTGGTGGAGCGCCGAGGATGATGCGATGCTGAGCATCGGCGTCTTCTCGGGCCAGGGCTGGCGCATCGGCTTCTCGGGCGACCTGCTCTGGAAGCGCAGCGCCAAGGTCAACCCGGCGCTCGTCGCGGTTCCGGCAACCAAGTTCGGCGCCGAGGCCGGCGGCTTCGTCGAATTCTATCCGACCTCGTGGCTGCGCGGCCGCGTCGACGTGCGCCGTGGCATCGTCGCCCATGACGGCGTCGTCGCCGACTTCAAGCTCGACGCCTTCACCAATCTCGGCCCCTGGACGCTCGGCGTCGGCCCGCGCATGCGGATCGCCTCCGCCGACTATGTACGCACCTATTTCGGCACCTACGGCGCGATGCCCGGCACGGGTGGCCTGCTCCAGCGCTTCAACGCGGGAGTCCACACTGTCGGCGCGCTGGCTCAGGTGACCTACAACTGGTCGGACAACCTCAAGACCACGGCTTATGTCGAGTACAAACGCCTCGTCGGCGACGCGACGCGCTCGCCGATCGTCACGCCGTACGGCTCTCGCAACTCGGTCACGATCGGCATCTCGGCGAGCTATTCCTTCGATACGGGAACGAGCTACTCCTTCGGCCTCTGAGGTGCGGCGGCGTCACGCCGGGCCCGCTCCGGCTGCGGCCAGCAACAGACAAAAAAAAGGCGGGCCGGAAACCGGCCCGCCTTTCTGCTTTTCAGCGAATTGCCCGGCTGGGATCAGCCGACGATCTCGTTGCCCGAGAAGAACTGGGCGATCTCGATCGCGGCGGTCTCCGGCGCGTCCGAGCCGTGCACGGTGTTCTCGCCGACCGACAGCGCGAAGAGCTTGCGGACGGTGCCTTCGGCAGCGTTCGCAGGGTTGGTGGCGCCCATCACTTCACGATACTTGGCGATGCCGTCCTCGCCTTCCAGCACCTGCACCACGACAGGGCCGGAGGTCATGAACTCGACCAGTTCGCCAAAGAACGGGCGCGCCGAGTGAACGGCGTAGAAGGTCTCGGCCTGGGCCTTGGTCATCTGGATGCGCTTCTGCGCGACGATGCGCAGGCCGGCCTTCTCGATGACAGCGTTGACCGCGCCCGTGAGGTTGCGCTTCGTCGCGTCGGGCTTGAGAATGGAGAAGGTACGCTGGACAGCCATCGAATGATCCTTGGATGGGGTAAGGGAAATCCGGCGCGCTTATAGCTGCGGCCTTCGCCCCCCACAAGGCTCGCGGAGGTCATCATCCCGCCTCGATCAGGCAAGCCCTCTCCGCAGCGAGGAGGCAAGGCGGTACGGAAGCGCCTGCCGCAGGGGAATGCTTGATCCGCGAACCCGCCGCTCTCTTCCGACTTGAGCCGCACCGAAACCCCGATATAGTTTACATCTGAACCATGCAGCCATAGCTGGCCGGACAAGGGAGGATCGAATGAAGTTCGGGACCGGATCGCAGCGCGCAGCCCTGGCAGGGCTTGGCCTGATCGCCAGCATCGCCACCGCCGGGGCCCAGGAGGTCGTCGGCACATGGGAGCGCGACACCGGCGCATCGAAGGTGCGCTTCACCAGATGCGGCGAGGCGCTCTGCGGCTCGCTCTCCTGGCTCAAGGACCAGAACGGGCCGGCCAAGGTCGGCCAGCGCATCTTCTACGACATGAAGCCGAACGGCGCGAACAAGTGGAGCGGCAGCGCCTTCAACCCCGAGGACGGCAAGACCTATTCCGGCACGATGACGCTCTCGGGCAATATGCTGACCACTGCAGGTTGCGTCATGGGCGGCCTGATCTGCCGCTCGGTGAAATGGAACCGGTCGAACTGATTGTCGCCGGCATGCTCACCCTGTCGGCGAGCATGCACGTCTTCAATACAGACTCGGACCTGCGGATATGCCGATGGTCGGGACGAGCCCGACCATCATGATGCCTGCAAAGAAACGACGTGGCCTGCCGCCGCTCAGCGCGCCTTCTGACCGAAGAGGATCGCCTTCTCCTCGGGCGTGCTGATACCGGCAGGATTGCGCAGCTCTTCGGCCACCTTGAGGCCACGCTGCACGGCCGGGCGCGCCTGCATGGTTTCCAGCCAGCGCGCGACGTTCGGGAACTGCCCGATGTCCTGGCCCTGGCGCTCCCATCCGCGTGCCCAGCCGATGCAGGCCATGTCGGCGATGGAATACGCCCCGCAGATGAATTCGCGACCTTCGAGGCGCCTGTCCAGCACGCCGTAGAGCCGGTTGGCCTCGTTGGTGTAGCGCTCGATCGCATAGGGCACCTTCTCCGGTGCGTAGATGCGGAAATGATGGGTCTGGCCGAGCATCGGGCCGAAGCCGCCCATCTGCCAGAACAGCCATTCGTCGACCTCGACGCGCCCGCGCTCGTCCTGCGGATAGAACTTGCCGGTCTTGCGCCCGAGATACTGCAGGATCGCGCCGGACTCGAAGACGGAGATCGGCTTGCCGTCCGGCCCGGCGGGATCGACGATCGCGGGCATGCGGTTGTTCGGGGAGATCGCGAGGAAGTCCGGCTTGAACTGGTCCCCCTTGCCGATGTTCACCGGGATGACGTTGTAGGGCAGCCCGCATTCCTCGAGCATGATCGTGATCTTGAAGCCGTTCGGCGTCGGCCAGTAGTAGAGGTCGATCGGCTTGACGGGGGCTTGCGACATCGGTCGGTTCCTTCCTGGCGTGAGGCCTGGACCCGGAACCTAAGCAGCCCGCCGGAGCGCCGGAAGGGGCGCACTCCCGCCATGAGCGGGACCGCGCCATGCCGTCACGGACTAGCCCGTGAGGGCGAAAGCGCCATCTTGAAGCCCTCATGGCTCTGCTTGAAGCCGAGACCGCGGTAGAAGCGGTGCGCATCCGGGCGCTCCTTGTTGGAGGTCAGCTCGACGAGCCCCACCCCCTTCCCGGCCGCGAGCTCGATGGCATGGCGCATCATCACGGCGCCGATGCCGTGGCCGCGCCACTCGGGCGCAACATGGACGCTCTCGATCTTGGCGCGGACCCGGCCGCGCTCGGCGATGCCCGGCAGCACCGTCATCTGATAGGTACCCACAACCGTCCCGTCCCGCTCGGCGACCATCAGGCTGTTGTAAGGATTGGC
>NZ_JBIWYK010000359.1:0-3362 GCF_044752385.1 Allobosea sp. CER48
CGTCCGTCACCTTTGGGTCGAGCAGGCATTCGCGCAGGACGCCCTGGCCGACCATGCCGGTCGCGCCGAAGATCAGGACTTTCATGAGAGCGGCCTCGCCTCGCGTCGGGACGACGGTGGATCGAGGTGAAGCTAGTGACGGATGCCGTGCATGCAAGGCGACCGGGCGGCGGCAGGACGTGCTGACATGCGTTGCCTTGTTTCTGTGCAGAAACCTGGCCGCGCGGCGTTGCATTATCCCTTCGTCCTATCGCATGGGATAAGGAGACGGGCAGGTGGCTGGCCCGGCTGCTGGCGCAGGGGAGATATCGAGATGACGACGATGAAATATCGCGTGAACCGGCGCGCGGCGCTCGGCCTGATCGGCGGCTCGACCGCCTCCCTGCTCATCCCCGTCCCGGGCGCGCGCGTCAACGCGCAGACGCTCGACAAGGTCAGCTATCAGACCAACTGGCGCGCCCAGACCGAGCATGGCGGGTTCTACCTCGCCGCCGCCAACGGCATCTACAAGAAGTACGGCCTCGATGTGGACATCCGTCCCGGCGGCCCGCAGCAGAACCCCACCCAGCTCCTGCTCGGCGGCCGCGTCGACATGATCATGGGCAACTCGCTTGAGGCGCTGAGCTTCGCCCATGAGAACCTGCCTTTCATGTGCATCGCCTCGATCTTCCAGAAGGACCCGCAGGTCCTGATCTCGCATCCCGGCCAGGGCAACGACACGCTCGCTGACCTCAAGGGCAAGCCGATCCTTATCGCGGCGCAGGCGCGCGTCGGCTTCTGGCCTTTCCTGAAGCTCAAATTCGGCTTCCAGGACGAGCAGATCCGCCCCTACACCTTCAACATGGCGCCGTTCCTGGCCGACAAGAAGCTGACGCAGCAGGGCTTCCTGTCCTCCGAGCCCTTCGTCATCCGCAAGGCGGGCGTCGAGCCGGTCGTCCATCTCCTCGCCGATGCCGGCTTCGAGAACTACAACACCACGATCACGATCTCCCGGAAGATGGCGCAGGAGAAGAAGGAGCTGGTGCAGCGCTTCGTCGATGCCACGCTGGAAGGCTGGGCGGATTACATGAAGGGCGGACCGAACATCGCCGCCGCCAACGCCCGGATCCTGAAGGACAATCCCGACATGGATCAGGAGAAGATCGACTACGCTCTCAAGGTCATGAACGATCGCGGCATCGTGCTCTCCGGCGACGCGACGACGCTCGGCATCGGCGCGATGACCGACGCGCGCTGGGCGAGCTTCGCCAAGACCATGACCGAAGCCGGGGTCATCCCCGCCGGCGTCGATGTCAAGAAGGCCTACAGCCTGGAGTTCGTGAACAAGGGCATCGGCAAGGCCTGAGGTCATGCTCGGGCCAGCCCCCGGGCGTCTCGGAAACCCCCGTCCTGAGGTTCTCGGGCCTGCGCTTCGCTGCGCCCGAGAACGTCGGCATGTCACAAAATGGATCATCAGGCTTTGGACACGGCCTATCTGAGCACACCCCCCGGTAAGGACGGCGCAGCCACCCCGCTGGTCGCAGTCCGGCACGTCTCGAAGCGCTTCGCCAACGGCACGCTGGCCGTGCGCGATGTCGATCTCGAACTCGGGGCGGGTCAGTTCATCAGCCTGCTCGGCCCCTCCGGCTGCGGAAAGTCGACGCTGCTGCGGATGATCGCGGGCCTCGGCGAGCCGACCTCCGGCACGATCACCTGGCCGGGCGAGACGGGCGCCGCGCAGGGCAGCGCCGGCCACGGCACGCGGGATCTCGGCTTCGTCTTCCAGGATCCGACGCTGATGCCCTGGGCGAATGCACTCGCCAACGTGATGCTGCCGCTGAAGCTCAGGGGCGTGCCGCGGGGCGAGGCCGAAGCGCGCGCGGCGGAGATGCTGGCACTGGTCGGGCTCAAGGGCTTCGAGAAGTCCTATCCACGCGAGCTCTCGGGCGGCATGAAGATGCGTGTCTCGATCGCTCGCGCGCTGGTGATGCGCCCGAAGATCCTCCTGATGGACGAGCCTTTCGCAGCCCTCGACGAGATCACCCGCCACCGCCTCAACGACGACTTGCTCGAATTGTGGTGGCGCGAGCGCTTCACTGCCGGCTTCGTCACCCATTCGGTGTTCGAGTCGGTCTATCTCTCGCAGCGGATCGTGGTGATGGCGGCCCGGCCGGGCCGCGTCATGGCGGACCTGTCCGTCGACGCCGACTACCCGCGCGACGAGCTGTTCCGGACCTCCGGCGAATACGCCCATCTCTGCCGCGTCGCCTCCACCAAGCTCAAGGAGGCGATCGGCCGATGAGCGCGCCCGTCGAAACGCTCGTCGCGGATGGCACCGATGCGCAGGCGCTGCCCGTGGCCGCCGCGGAAACACGCATTCTCGGCGTGCCCCTGAGCTTCTGGCCGCGGATCATCGCCCCGGTCGTCATCGGCATGCTCGTGCTGGCGCTCTGGGAATTCGCGGTCCGCTGGAACGAGGTGCCGTCCTATGTCCTGCCGGGGCCGATCCTGGTCGGGCAGACGCTGGTGGCGGACTGGGGCACCCTGTCGGGCTCGCTCTGGGTGACGTTGAAGATCACCTTCATGGCGCTGGCGGCCGCAATCGTCGTCGGCGTCACGCTCGCGGTGCTGTTCAGCCAGTCGAAATGGCTGGAGATGGCGCTCCTGCCCTATGCCGTCGTCCTGCAGGTCACGCCGGTCGTCGCCATCGCGCCGCTGATCATCATCTGGGCCAATGACATCGATCTGTCGCTGCTGATCTGCGCCTGGATCGTGGCCTTCTTCCCGATCCTGTCCAACACCATCCTCGGGCTGAACTCGGCCGACCACAACCTCGTCAACCTGTTCGAGCTCTACGGCGCCTCGCGCTGGCAGACGATGCGCTATCTCAAGCTGCCGGCGGCGCTGCCCTATTTCCTGGCGGGGCTGAAGATTTCCGGCGGCCTGGCGCTGATCGGCGCGGTCGTAGCCGAGTTCGTCGCCGGAACGGGCGGCAGCGCCTCGGGCCTCGCCTATCGCATCCTGGAGGCCGGCTACCAGCTCAAGATCCCGCGCGTCTTCGCGGCGCTGGTGATGATCTCGCTATCGGGCATCGCGATCTTCCTGGCGACGAGCCTGATCTCGTACCTGCTGCTGCACCGCTGGCACGAGAGCGCGATCCGGCGCGAGAACTGAGGCTTCGGCCGACGCAAGGGGAGGGCAGGGCCTCGGCGGCAGGGTCAGACGAAGTAGGCGAGCTTGCGGTCGGCCTGCAGTTCGTCGATCTCGCGCAGGCCTGCTTCCGAATAGCCGGCGGCGACGCGCTGCGGCTCGGGCGGCGCGACGTTCTGCTCCTCGAAGGAGAGATCGTCGTCGAGCAGATGCACCGTCCCCATGCGCGTTTC
>NZ_JBIWYK010000360.1:0-3360 GCF_044752385.1 Allobosea sp. CER48
CGAGGCCCGGCGGGCCGCCCCCGCACGCCAGACACGCATCGAAACGCAGGCCTCAGGACGGACAGAACAGGCCCATGACGAAGATACTGCTCGCGGAAGACGACAACGACATGCGTCGCTTCCTGGTCAAGGCCCTGCAGAACGCGGGCTACGACGTCGCCTCCTTCGACAACGGCCTGTCGGCCTATAATCGCCTCCGCGAGGAGCCGTTCGAACTGCTGCTCACCGATATCGTCATGCCCGAGATGGACGGAATCGAGCTGGCGCGCCGCGCCACCGAGCTCGATCCGGACATCAAGGTCATGTTCATCACGGGTTTCGCCGCCGTCGCGCTCAACCCGGATTCGCAGACTCCGAAGGACGCGAAGGTGCTGTCGAAGCCCTTCCATCTGCGCGAGCTCGTCAACGAAGTCGAGAAGCTGTTGGCGGCCTGAGAATTTATGCGGCAAACGCCTTGCAAGCTGCGAAGCGAGCCGCTATAGCCCCCTCACCTCGCAGCGTGATCGCGGCCAACACGGCCCGGACACGCTTCCGGAAGTCGCTTCTGGCGGCGAACGGGCGCGTAGCTCAGCGGGAGAGCACTACGTTGACATCGTAGGGGTCACAGGTTCGATCCCTGTCGCGCCCACCATTTGATGCCCTTGCAATACAGGGACGAAAGGCCGCCTCATCGGGCGGCCTTTCTGCTTTCCGGTCCGGCTTCCGCCGCCCCTCTCTAACCCTCCTCGCTCGGCGCGAGCTGCCGCACGAATCGCCGCAGCAGCGTCTCGAAGGCCGAGAGCGCCGGCGAGACCGAACGTCCGCTCGGCCGAATCATGACGATGTCGCGCGTGATCGAAGGCTCGGCGAGGGGCCGCGCCACCACACCGGCCGGCGCGACGGCGCGCGCATAGGTCGGCAGCACGGCGATACCGAGCCCGGCCTCGACCAGCGCCAGCGCCGTCGTGATCTGCGCCACCTCATAGGCCGGCCGCAGCGTGATCTCGGCGCTCTCGTAGCCGACCTCGACCAGCAGGCGGATGCCGCTCTCGCGGGTCAGCGTAATCAGTTCTTCCTCCGCGAGGCCGCGCCAGCGCACGCTCTCGCGTTCGGCGAATCGGCTGCCGCGGGCGCAGAACAGCATCAGGCTGTCGCGGGCGAGCGGCGTCCGCTCGATATTGTCCTCCACAGCCGAGAAAGTCCCGACTCCGCAATCGGCCCGGCCGAAGCGAACCGCTTCGACGACGAGGTCGTTGCGCGCGTCGACGATCGCCACCTGAAGGCCCGGATGCTTCTCGCGCAGCGCCGCGATCGCCGGTGGCATGATCACCGCCGCGAGCAGCGGCGGCACCGCCACCACGATGCGCCCGCGACGGCGCTCCGCCAGCCCGTTGGCGTTCTGCACGGCGGTGTCTAGATCCTGCACCACTTTCAACGCCGCACCGTGGAATTCGCGCCCTCCCTCGGTCAGTTCCACACGGCGTGTCGTACGGTCGAGCACTCGGATGCCGAGTTCGCGCTCCAGCTCGCGCACGAGCTGGGAGAGCGCCGGCTGTGCCATGTGCAGCCGCTCGGCCGCCTTGGTGAAGGTGCCCTGCTCGGTTACCGCGAGGAAAGCCTGGATCTGGCGCAGCGTGATCGCCATGGAACTTCCGATTTATAAGGACAGCTTCCGAATTCATACGAATGTTACGAGTTGCCGTATACCCCGCCTCTCATGCGATCATCCCTCATCGCCCTCATCGCATAAGGGGCGACGCCAGGCGGGAACGCGGAGGCGGCGGCGTAGGCAAGCGGCGAAGGGACGCCCCTCGCCTTTGCCGCTCCCCTGCCCGGATCCGGCCGGAAGACGAGGGTGAGGCTTCATGAAATACGCCAAGAAGGACGCCAAGGCCTATGCCCGCGCCCATATGAAGGGCATCTGGGCCGCCGCGCTCACCCCCTTCACCGACACGCTCGCGATCGATGAGGACGGCTTCCGCCAGAACGTCCGGCATTGGCTCGACGATCTCAAGATCGACGGGCTGTTCGTCGCCGGCAAGCAGGGCGAGTTCTTCTCGATGTCGATCGAGGAGCGCAAGCGCAACTTCGAGCTCGCCGTCGAGGCGTCCGCCGGACGCGGCCAGACGATCATGTCCTGCTCCGACCAGAACATGGACGTGGTGATCGATCTCGCCCGCCATGCCCAGAAGGTCGGCGCCGACTACATCGTCGTCCACGCGCCGATCCTGCACTTCTTCAAGGAGCAGGACGAGACGGTCTACGAGTATTACCGGACCATCGCCGAGAAGGTCGACATCGGCATCGCGCTCTGGAGCCATCCGGATTCCGGCTACCTGCTCTCGCCGCAGCTCTGCAACCGCCTCGCCGACATCGAGAACGTCGTGGCCATCAAATACAGCGTGCCGCGGCCGATGTATGCCGAGCTCACGCGGCTGGCCGGCGACCGCATCCTGGTCAGCACGGCCTCAGAGGAGGAGTGGCTCGACAATATCCTCGAGCTCGGCTGGCAGCTCTATCTCTGCTCCTCGCCGCCCTATCTCATCCAGACCGCGACCGACCTGCGCATGCGCGAGTACACCGATCTTGCCTTCCGCGGCGAGGCCGACAGGGCCCGCGCCCTGCGCGACAGCTTGAACCCGGTGCGCGAGGCGCTGCGCGGCACGCGGCCTGCCGAGAAGCCGCACGCCCACCAGAAATACTGGCAGGAGCTGCTCGGCCAGGTCGGCGGGCGCGTCCGGCCGCCGATGCTGGAACTGACCGATGCCGAGAAGGCCGCCACGCGCGCCGCCTTCGAGAGCTGCGGCCTGCAGCTCGGCAATGCGCCCTTGGCCAAGGCCGTCTGAACGGCATCCGAGACGACAACGGGAGAGGTGGAGAGATGGCGACCGAAGGACGGCTGAAGGCCTTCAACTTCTACAAGTGGATCGAGGAGCATAAGCATCTGCTGAAGCCCCCGGTCGGCAACCAGCAGATCTGGACCGATTCCGACCTGATGGTGACCGTCGTCGGCGGCCCCAACCGGCGCACCGACTATCATGACGACCCCGTCGAGGAGTTCTTCTACCAGCTCAAGGGCGACATGATGCTGAAGGTCGTCGACGACGGGAAGCATTACGACGTGACGATCCGCGAGGGCGAGATCTTCCTGCTGCCGCCGCATGTGCGCCATTCGCCGCAACGTCCGCAGGAAGGCTCGATCGGCCTCGTCATCGAGCCGAAGCGCCCCGAAGGCTGGCTCGACGCCTTCGAATGGTACTGTTTCGAGTGCCAGGGCCTGGTTCATCGCGTGGAGGTCGACCTCGTCAGCATCGTCGACGACCTGCCGCCGCTTTACCGCGAATTCTACGGCAACGAGCAGGCTCGCACCTGCCCGCATTG
>NZ_JBIWYK010000361.1:0-3360 GCF_044752385.1 Allobosea sp. CER48
CAGGGCTGCCTTGTTCGGTCCGGGCTCGGCGCGGGCCGGAACCGCAGCCCCGGCCAGGGCGCACGCGAAGACGGCGCCGGCCAAGGCCGCGCAAAGAGACAGGCGATCCATTTCTCCCCCGGATGCGGCGCAGCCCGGGCTATGCCGCAGGTACAAACTGGACGGCATTGCGCTTCGTCGCAACCTCACCACATATGCTCGCTTTAGGGGGCGGTTCCCGGCAGGACAGCACCGCCGGCGTTTCGCGACAGGATTACCCTTGGAGCCCAACCTCTTCCGTTACATCTGGCAGAAGAGTCGCGGCGAGCAGATCATCGTCCTGCTGATCATCCTTGTCTCGATCCCTTTCAACTGGGCCTCCTTCGATGTCCCGAAACGGATCGTCAACGACGCCATCCAGGGCGGGGCGTTCCGCGATGGCAAGACGACCGCCACCTTCCTCGACATCACCCTCCACCTGCCTTCCTGGCTGGGTGGGGCGAGCTTCAGGATCCATGAAGGCATCCAGGTCGGTCAGGTTGGGCTGCTCCTCGGGCTGTCGAGCTATTTCCTGTTGCTGGTGCTGATCAACGGCGCCTTCAAATACGTCATCAACGTCCGCAAGGGCATCCTCGGCGAGCGCATGCTGCGCCGCATGCGCTACGACCTCTTCAGCCAGCTGATGCGGTTCCGGCCCGAAGAGATCCGCTCGGTCAAGCCGGCCGAAATCGCCAGCATGATCAAGGACGAGGTCGAGCCGGTCGGCGGCTTCGTCGGCGATGCCTTCATCCAGCCGGTCTTCCTGCTGAGCCAGGCCCTGACCGCGCTTGTCTTCATCATGGCGCAGAGCTTCTGGCTCGGCTCGATCGCTCTGCTCATCGTTCTCGCGCAGGCGATCATCATACCGATCCTGCGCCGGGAACAGCTCAGGCTCGGCCGCGAGCGCCAGATCGCTTCGCGCCAGCTCGCGGGCCGGATCGGCGAGATCGTCGATGCGGGACCGATGATCCAGGGCCACGGAGCGACGGCCTATGTCCAGGCCGACATCGCCGGGCGGCTGGGGCGGCTCTTCGACATCCGCTACGCCCTCTTCAAGCGGAAGTTCGCGGTCAAGTTCCTCAACAACCTGCTGGCCCAGATCACGCCGTTCTTCTTCTACGCCATCGGCGGCTATTTCGCGCTGCAGGGGCGCCTCGACATCGGCCAGCTCGTCGCGGTGATCGCGGCCTATCGTGACCTGCCTTCGCCGATCAAGGAACTGATCGACTGGGACCAGCAGCGCAACGACGTGACCATCAAGTACGAGCAGGTCATCTCGCAGTTCAGCAGCGACGACACGCTGGTGCTCGACGAGGCCAATGGCTGCTCGCCCCTGCCGGCGGCGGGAACGGTGCGGCTGGAGGCCGTACAGATGCTGGACAACCGCGGGCAGCCCCTGTTGACGCCGCTTTCCTTCAATGTGTCGCGTCCGGGGACGGTTGCGGTTATCGGGCCGCCCGGCAGTGGCAAGGACGTGCTCGGCCGGGTCCTCGGGCGGCAGGCGACCAACTATACCGGCCGGGTGCTGATCGATGGCGATCCACTCTCCGAAATGTCGGTGGAACGCGCGAGCCATCTGATCGGCTATTCCGGCGACGAGGCCGAGATCATCGCCGGGACGATGCGCGACAATATCCTGCTGCCGCTCAGGCGGCGCCGGCCGGATCTCAAATCCAGCGGGCCTGCCTCGCCGCAGGATCACCGTCGCTTCGTCGAGGCGGTGCGGTCGGGCAACTCGCCCTTCCCGTTCGAGGCGGACTGGACCGATTACGAGGGTATCGGGGTGGCCGATGGTGCCGAGCTCGCCGCGCGTGTGCGGCGGCTGCTCGATCTGTTCGGCTGCACGCAGGAGGTCTTCGAGCTCGGCCTCGGCGGCAAGGTGATGCCGCCCGTCAGCGCGCAGGCGACCGAACGCATCATCACGGCGCGAGGCGTCGTGGCGGCCGAACTCGAACGCATCAATCTGGGCGAGTTGATCGAGCCCTTCGTGCTGGATCGCTACAACCGGAATGCGTCCATCGCCGAGAACCTGATCTTCGGGACGCTGACCAGCACGCGCTTCGACAATGCGACGCTGCTGTTCGAGCCCTATGCCCATTCGATCCTCCAGGCCGAGGCGCTGGTCGAGCCTCTTGCCGAGATGGGGGGGCGGATCGTCGCCACCGTGGTCGAGATATTCGAAGGTCTGCCCCAGGGCCATGCGCTGTTCGAGCGCTATTCGTTCGGCGAGAATTTCGATTTCGAGCGCCTCGGCGAGCTCGCGGACATCCTGGCCAAGCACGACATGCGCGGCCCGCTCGATCGGGAAACGGAGCGTGACCTCGTCGCGCTGGCGCTCGGCTATATCGAGCCCAAGCACAGGCTGAACCTCATCGATGGGCGGCTGGAGCGCCGCATTCTCAGGGCCCGCGAGAGCTTCCGTGCCCATCTGCCGGCCGATGCCGCGGGGGATGTCGACTTCTACGCGCCGGACAAGGTGATGCTCGGAGCGAGCGTGCGGGACAACCTGATGTTCGGCCGCATCGGCTACGGCATTCCCGATGCGAGCCGCAGGGTGGCCGAGATCGTGCTCCAGGCCCTGGAGCGCTCGGGGCTGGGCGAGGCGCTCTACCGGCTCGGTCTCGACACCGAGAGCGGCATTCGCGGGCGCTACCTGCCGGCGCGGCTGCGGCAGGTCGTCCCGCTCGTGCAGGCCCTGGTCAAGGCGCCGCAGATTGCCGTGCTCGACATTTCCGCCCTGCTCGCGATCTCGGACGAGCCCGGGGACATGGTCGCCGGTCTGCGCAGCTATTGTGAGGGCATGACGCTGTTTCTTCTGACTGGAGATGCTAATCTCGTCGAGGATGTTCCGCTGCGGATCGTCTTCCACGGCGCGACCGGTTTGGTCGAGGCCGAGGAGGCTCCGGGCGCGGCCAATGATGCCGGAGATCGAGGGTCGCGCTTCGCGGAAGCCCGGCGAATGGAGGCGCGGTCATGAGTTTGGAAGCCGATATCGGCTGCTTGCGCGGTCTGCCGTTGTTCCGCGACATGCCGGCTTCGCGGCTCAAGCTCGTCGCGTTGATGGGCGAGCGGCTGCGCTTCGAGCCCGGGGCCGTCCTGATCTGCCAGAAAGAGAAGCTGGAGGGCGTCTACGTCATTCTCGAGGGCGAGGTCGAGTTCGTGCAGCCGCGTGCTGACGGCGAGATACGACGGTTCCACAAGGATGCGGGCAGCATCACCGGCGATGTCTCGCTGCTCAGCGGCCGCCCCTTCATCAGCACGGTGAGCGCCAAGACGCCGGTGCTCGCCCTGAGGATCCCGAAGGATCTCTTCTTCGAGCTGCTTCAGACCGTGCCGGAGTTC
>NZ_JBIWYK010000362.1:0-3351 GCF_044752385.1 Allobosea sp. CER48
GAAGCTATAGAAACTATAGCTTTGAGGTATTGGCATGGCGGTGACGGACAGGCTCGAGCGCGTGATGCCGATCGGCGCGCTCGCCGAGCGCACCGGCGTCAAGGTCGAGACGATTCGGTATTACGAGCAGGTCGGATTGCTGCCGCCGCCCGAGCGGTCCGAAGGCAACCAGCGCCGCTATGGCCGACGCCATGCCGAGCGTCTCGCCTTCATCAAGCATGCGCGCGATCTCGGCTTCGCCGTCGACAACATCCGCACATTGCTCAGGCTCTCCGACACGCCTGGCATCGCCTGCGACGAGGCGCATGCGATCTCCGTCTCCCATCTCGAGGAGGTGCGCGACAAGATCGCGAAGCTGCGTTCGCTGGAGAAGGAGCTGGAACGGATCGCGACCACCTGCTCGGGCGGCGTCGCGGCCTGCGACTGTGCGATCATCGAGGCGCTGGCGGATCACGGGCAGTGCGATCACGCCCGGCATTGAGGCAGATTCGCGGGCCCAGGCAGCGATTGCCTCTCGTTTCCAAGCCGAAAAGGCTTAAATAGGAGTCGTTCCGGGTGGCCCTAGGGCCTGGTCCGCGACGGTTCCGTGGGAGGGCGCGCTATGTCGGTATGGCCCATGCCGAAGGGAGGTGAACCCCGAAAGGGGAACAAATCCCGATTCTGCCGGAGTCAGCGATTCGGCCTCGCTTCGTTCCAGACTCGTTCTCGCCAGACTCGCTCCTGATTCCCGTCCACGCTCCCGCCCGCATGGGCGGGCGAGATGATCGGCTCCTTCGCCTTGCTACCGTTTCGTTCGCTGCCGCCCGCCGCCCGCGCCCATGGGGTCACGGCGGTGCTGGGCCCCACCAATACCGGGAAGACCCATCTCGCCATCGAGCGCATGGTCGCCCATCCCACCGGGATGATCGGCCTGCCGCTGCGGCTGCTGGCGCGCGAGGTGTATCAGCGCACGGTCGATCGCGTCGGGGCCGAGGCCGTCGCGCTGGTCACGGGCGAGGAAAAGATCAAGCCGGAGCGGCCACGCTTCTGGGTCTGCACGGTCGAGGCGATGCCGCGCGACCTCGCGGTGGATTTCGTCGCGATCGACGAGATCCAGCTGGCCGCCGACCTTGATCGGGGCCACGTCTTCACCGACAGGCTGCTCAATCGCCGCGGCCGCGCCGAGACCATGCTGATCGGCGCCGGGACGATGAAGCCGCTGATCGAGCAGCTCATTCCAGGCGTCAACGTCGTCACGCGCCCGCGGCTCTCGAACCTGACCTTCGCCGGCGACCGCAAGATCACCCGGCTGCCGCCACGCTCCGCCATCGTCGCCTTCTCGGTGGAGGAGGTCTATGCGATCGCCGAGCTGATCCGACGGCAGAAGGGCGGCGCAGCCGTCGTGCTCGGTGCGCTCTCGCCCCGCACGCGCAACGCCCAGGTCGAGATCTACCAGTCCGGCGATGTGGACTACCTCGTCGCCACCGACGCGATCGGCATGGGGCTCAATCTCGACGTCAACCACATCGCCTTCGCGGCGGACAAGAAATTCGACGGGCACCATTATCGCACGCTCAATCCGGCCGAGTTCGGCCAGATCGCCGGCCGTGCCGGGCGCCACCTGCGCGACGGCACCTTCGGGACAAGCGGGCGCTGCCCGCCTTTCGACGCCGAATTGGTCGACGCGATCGAGAATCACCGTTTCGAGCCGGTGCGCCAGATGCAGTGGCGCAATTCGGACCTCGATCTGCGTTCCATCGCCGGCCTGCTCGATACGCTCAACATCCAGCCCTCCGAGCTGGGGCTGACGCGGGCGCTGATCGCCGAGGACATGACCACCCTGGAAGTCCTGGCGCGGGATTCCGATGTCAGGGCCCTTGCGCAGGGGCG
Source organism: Allobosea sp. CER48 (assembly GCF_044752385.1). Lineage (NCBI taxonomy): Bacteria > Pseudomonadati > Pseudomonadota > Alphaproteobacteria > Hyphomicrobiales > Alloboseaceae > Allobosea > Allobosea sp. CER48. The sequence continues at coordinate 1,870 of NZ_JBIWYK010000362.1, forward strand.
CGCGGCGGTCGAGCGGCTCTGGGAGGTCTGCGGGTTGCCGGATTATCGCAAGATCTCGCCGATGCAGCACGCCGATCTCGCGACCACGCTCTATCTCAGGCTGATGCGCCATGGCCGGCTGGATCAGGACTGGTATGCGGCGCAGCTCGGCTCGCTCGACCGCACCGACGGCGAGATCGATACGCTCTCTGCCCGGATTGCGCAGGTCCGCACTTGGACCTATGTCGCGAACCGTCCTGACTGGTTGCCTGATCCAGAGCATTGGCAGGGCATGGCTCGTCTTGTAGAGGACAAGCTGTCGGACGCTCTGCATGAACGTCTGACCCATCGATTTGTCGATCGGCGCACCAGCGTGCTGATGCGCCGCTTGCGGGAGAATGCAATGTTGGAGGCTGAGGTCACCGCGACGGGCGACGTGCTCGTCGAGGGCCAGCACGTGGGAATGCTGCAGGGCTTCCGCTTCACGGCGGACCCGAAGGCGGGCGGGTCAGAGGTCAAGGCCCTGAACCTGGCGGCGATGAAGGCGCTGGGTTCGGAGATCGAGGCCCGGGCGGCGCGCGTAGTGCTGGCGGGAGACGATGCCTTCGTGCTCTCGCATGACGGGCTCGTGCGCTGGACCGGCGAGCCGGTGGCGCGCCTCGTCGCGGGCGAGAAGGTGCTGGAGCCGCGGCTGCGGCTGCTGGTCGAGGAGCACCTGGCCGGTGGCGCGCGCGAGCAGGTCGAGGCCCGGCTCGCGCTCTGGCTCAAGAACCACATCACCCGGCTGCTAGGCGCCCTCCAGATCCTGGAAGCGGCCGAGAGCGCCACCGGCATCGCGCGCGGCATCGCCTATCAGGCGGCCGAGGCGCTGGGTGTGCTGGAGCGTGCCAAGGTCGGTGAGGAGATGAAGGCGCTCGACCAGGAAGGCCGCGCGGCGCTGCGCCAGCTCGGCATCCGCTTCGGCGCCTTCCATCTCTATCTGCCGGCGCTGCTCAAGCCGGCGCCGCGGGCGCTTGCCGCACAGCTCTGGGCGCTGAAGCATGGCGGGCCGGAGACGGCCGGCCTCGACGACATCGCGCATCTCGCAGCATCGGGCCGGACCTCCTTCCCGGTCGACAAGGCCGTGCCGAAGGGGCTCTACCGCGCGGCGGGCTACCGCGTCTGCGGCGAGCGGGCGGTGCGCGTCGACATCCTCGAACGCCTCGCCGACCTGATTCGCCCGGCGATCGCCTATCGCCCCGGAGTCACGCAGGGGACGCCCCCGGTCGGAGCCGCCGACCAGGACGGCTTCGTCGCCACCGGCGCAATGACCTCGCTGGTCGGCTGCGCGGGCGAGGATTTCGCCTCGATCCTGCGTTCGCTCGGGTATGTCTCGACCAAGCGCCCCGGCCCGGCGATCACCGTTCCGCTGGCGCCGCCGCCGGCAGCGACCGAGCCGGCGCAGCCGGTCGTGGCCCCGGCCGAAGGCGAGGCCTCTGCCGGCGAGACTGAACGGACCGAACC
>NZ_JBIWYK010000363.1:0-3350 GCF_044752385.1 Allobosea sp. CER48
ATACCGCGGGGCAACTGGAGGCGATCAGCCGATCGCAGGCGGTCATCGAATTCGATCTTGATGGCAAGATACTGGACGCAAACGAGAATTTTCTTGCGACACTGGGTTACACGCTGGCCGAAATCAAAGGTCAGCATCACAGCATGTTCGTGACGCCCGAAGAAAGGAACAGTGCGGGCTACAAGCAGTTCTGGGCGGATCTCGGGCGTGGACAGTTCTCGCGCGGGCAATACCTGCGTGTCAGCAAGACCGGCCAGGAAGTCTGGATCCAGGCGAGCTACAATCCGATCATGGGCGCGGCTGGCAAGCCGGTGAGCGTGATCAAATATGCGTTCGACGTCACCGAGCAGAAGAACCGGCTCGCCGATCTCGAGGGACAGCGCGCCGCGATCGACAAGGCGCAGGCCGTGATCGAGTTCGATCTTGCCGGCAAGATCCTGCATGCGAACGAGAATTTCCTGAGCGTTCTCGGTTACGACCTTGCCGAGATCGTGGGCCAGCATCACCGCATGTTCGTCGACCCCGTCGAGCGGGAATCGGCGGCCTATCGCACATTCTGGGATCGCCTCGGCCGCGGAGAATATGACGCCGGGCAGTACCGCCGCATCGGCAAGGGCGGCAAGGAAGTCTGGATCCAGGCGAGCTACAACCCGATCCTCAACGCGCAGGGGCGGCCATACAAGGTCGTGAAGTTCGCCGCCGACATAACCGCGACCTTCAAGGGCAAGCAGCTCGAAGCTGCGGTGAAGGAGACGAGCGAAGTGATTGCGCTCGCCAAGGGCAAGGACCTGACCGGCCGCGTACCGCTGGACGGCAAGAGCGGGGAGGTGGCCACGCTCTGCACCGGCGTCAACGACCTGCTGGACACGCTGGCGGATCTGGTCGGTTCCGTGCGGGATATCTCGTCGCGCATCGATGGCGCGTCGCTGAAGATTACCTCCGACAGCCAGCAACTGGCCGAGCGCACCGAGGCCAATGCTGCGAGCCTGCAGCAGACGGCAGCGACGACGGAGGAACTCGCGGCTTCGGTCAAGCACAGCGCCGGAAATTCGAAGATGGCAGTGCAGCTCGGCAAAGAGGCAAGCGAGGTCGCGGCGCGCGGCGGCGCCATCGTCACCGAGGCGGTCGAGGCCATGGGGCGGATCGAGAAGGCGTCGTCGGGCATCTCGGAGATCATCTCGATGATCGATGAGATCGCCTTCCAGACCAATCTGCTGGCGCTCAATGCCGCGGTCGAGGCGGCGCGGGCCGGCGAGGCGGGGCGCGGCTTTGCCGTGGTCGCGACCGAGGTGCGGGCGCTTGCTGCCCGTTGCAGCGAATCCGCCAATGGCGTCAAGGCGTTGATCGCGAATTCTGCGCAGCAGATTCAAGCTGGCGTCGGCCTCGTCAAGGATGCCGGCACGACGTTGCGCGAGATCGTGGAGGCAGCCTCGAAAGTCGCTTCGACCGTCAGCGAGATCTCGCAGGCGACCACCGAGCAGGCCAATGGCATCGATGAGATGGCCCGCACGGTTGCGCATATGGACGAGATCACGCAGCAGAATTCGCTGCTCGCCGAACAGAGCGCGCGCGTCGCCCGCGATCTCCAGCAGGAGACCGAGCAACTGAGCACGATGGCTGCTTCCTTCCGGCTCGGGGGCGAGCACGCGAAGCCCGCCATGCAGCCGGTCCGCATGGCGGGGCCTGCCCTGCGCGCCGTGCCTTCGGCGGTGCCGGTCCCGCGCGGCCGCAAGGTTGCGTCCGGCGGGGGAGCGGATGGCTGGGCCGAGTTCTGACCCGGAAACACCGGCCTCGGCTGGGGATGTTCGGCGCGTGCCTCTTGTCAGGCGCGCGCCGATAGGCTTTTCCGACTGAACCGGCGCTTCCCGCGCCGCGACCAGCCCGGAGTACAGCGCCATGGCCGAACCGTCCTCGAACAAGGCTTTCCCGGTTTCCTGGGATCAGTTTCACCGCGACGCCCGCGCGCTCGCCTGGCGCCTCGCCGAGAAGGGGCCCTTCGAGGCCATGGTCTGCATCACCCGTGGCGGCTTGGTGCCGGCGGCGATCATCTGCCGCGAACTCGGCCTGCGCATGATCGAGACGGTCTGCGTCGCGAGCTATCACGATTATCGCAACCAGTCCGAGCTCAGGGTGCTGAAGGACATCGCGCCGAACATCAAGGCGATCGGTGACGGCAAGGGCAAGGGCGTCCTGGTCGTCGACGACCTGACCGACACCGGCAAGACGGCGCGCGTCGTCCGCGAGATGCTGCCGAACGCGCATTTCGCCACTGTCTATGCCAAGCCGGCCGGGGTGCCGACGGTCGATACGTTCGTCACCGAGGTCAGCCAGGACACCTGGATCTACTTCCCCTGGGACATGGGCCTGTCCTATGTGGAGCCGATCGCCAAGGGGCATCAGGGCTGAGAGGCGCCCCGGCCGCTCAGCCGACGGAGGGCGAGCGGAAGGCCACCAGCATGCCCGTGACCACCACGGCCATGCCGATGAGTTCCATCGATGTGGGGCTCTCCGCCAGCAGCAGGGCGCTGGCGGCCGCGGTCACGACCGGCACGAGGGGCAGGAACAACGTCGCCTTCGCCGCACCGAGCGTCGCGACGGTGCGGGCATAGAGGTACAATGCGACCACGCCGACAAGCACGCCCTGATAGAGGGCCTGCAGCAGCAGTTCGGCAAAAGGCGCCTGTGCCATATGGACCGGCAGCACGAGGGCGACGATCACCAGCAGCGGCACCGACAGCAGGCACGACGCGGCCGTGACTTCGAGCGAGCTCACGCCCCAGCGCTTGGCCAGCAGGCCGAAGATCGACCAGAGGCACGCGATCAGCACGAAAAGCAGGTCGCCGATCCAGGCATCGGGCCGCGACGGCGCCGCCGCGAGCGCGTCCCGCGAGAAGATGCCGATGCCCAGCACGATGATGGCGAGGCCGGCGAGGCGCATGCGCCCGGCGCGCTCGCCCGTGACCAGGAAGACGAACAGGGCCGTGAAAACCGGGATCAGGCCGGGCGAGATGATCGACGAATGCAGGGCTGGCGCGAAATGGGCGCCGCCGACCAGCAGCAGGCTGTAGAGCGGGCCGATCAGCAGCGCCATCATCCAGGCGCGCCGCCAGCCGAGCGTCCCGACCGGGAAGGGCCGCATGTGCCGGAGCGCCCAGGGCAGCAGCACTGCGGCAGCCGAGACGAAGCGCAGGATCGTGACGTCGGCCGGTGTCAGGTCGATCAGCATCGCGTGCCGCGAGACCACCGACTGGACGCCCCAGATCACCGAAGTCAGCAACCCGCAGAGGAGGCCGAGCCATTGTACGCGGGTGGTCATGTCGAGGCGGCCTTGTGCAGAACGGGCGGTGCGG